>JAEYYW010000183.1 GCA_023428265.1 Bacillota bacterium
AGCCTGCCAGATCGCAGTCCAGCTGCTCGGCCGCGTGGGGATTTGTGTTGCAGATGGTAACGAAAACCGCGCCGTCTGCGGCAACAGAAGCCGAGACGTTGAGGTTTGGCACGGCGCTGCCGCCCAGGCTGTATTCACCGCAGCTCATCTCGGCGGGCAGCACCTTTGCGCCCTGGTGAGCCTTGTACATCTCAAACACATGGTAGGTGGGCGTCAGGATCATCTTCGCCCCCTCGGTCAGTATGACCGACTGCAGCACATTGATGATCTGGGCGATGTTGGCCATGCGCACGCGCTCGGCGTGGTTGTTGAAGATGTTCAGCGTCAGGCCCGCCACAAGCGCGTCCCTCAGAGAGTTCTGCTGGTAGAGGAAACTCGGGTTGGTGCCGGGCTCCACGGTGTACCAGGTGCCCCATTCGTCCACGATCATTGCGACGCGGCGGTCCGGGTCATATTTATCCATGATGGCGGCGTGGTCGGCGATGATGCTGTCCATCCGCAGCGCCACCTTCATGCCGGCATGCCACTGCTCCTCGGTGAAGCCGGTGGCCGGGCCCTTCTCATGCATATCCAGCCAGGCATAGTAGTGCAGGCTCAGGCCGTCCATATATTTGCCCGCTTCGCGCATCAGCACTTCCGTCCAGTTGTAGTCCTCACTCATGGACATATCCGCGCCGCAGGCGATGCGAAACAGCTTGTTTCCTCCGAAGTTGCGCAAATAGGTGTTGTATCGCCGATACTCGTCGGCATAGTATTCCGGGCGCATGCTGCCGCCGCAGCCCCAGTTTTCGTTGCCCACGCCGAAATACTTCACGGGCCAGGGCTCCTCACGGCCGTTCTGCCGCCGCAGGTCCGCCATCGGCGATACACCGGCGAAGGTCATGTATTCCACCCACTCCTGCATCTCGCGCACGGTGCCGCTGCCCATGTTGCCGCAGATGTAGGGCTCGCAGCCCACCTGCTCGCACAGATCCAGAAATTCATGGGTGCCGAAATGGTTGTTTTCGGTCACGCCGCCCCAGTTGGTGTTCACCAGCTTCTTGCGGGCACCCTTCGGGCCGATGCCGTCCATCCAGTGGTAATTGTCTGCAAAGCAGCCGCCGGGCCAGCGCAACACCGGAAGGCCCATCGTCTTCAGCGCCTCCACCACATCGCTTCTGATGCCTCGGGTGTTGGGGATTGGGGAATCCTCACCCACCCAAATACCCTCGTAAATGCAGCGGCCCAGGTGCTCGGCGAAATGGCCGTAGATGTTTTTGTCGATTGTGCTGCCGGGATTGTTAACGTTCACCATCAACTTCGACATGATCAATCTCCTTTGGCCATTGAAATTCAGTCATATTATAAGAGATTTGCTGCGAATAAAACAAACAAAACGTACAAAGCCATTGCAGTTCTTCCTGGGCGGTTTAATTAGCAGTATTAACGTTAATTGCATGGCCCCTGCAATTGATCTGGCCAAGTTGATATTATAGAGGATTTCAACCGACACAGCAAACAAAACCTGTTAGAATACAAATCTATGGCAAGATTTGCAATGAAAACTGCCCGGTTGGGAAACCAACCGGGCAGTTGCAGACGCAAAATGATAATCAGCGAAACAGGTCAGCCAGCTTTTCAAAGAACCCCTTCTCCTGCACGGACTGCTGGGCAGGCTCCTTCTCATCGGGCAGAACAATCTCCGCTGTCCTGGAAATGAACTGCACCGAGCGGGGGTGGTTACGCTCCGACACGAAGGAAACAGGCGCGGCGTCCGGATCGTTGCCGAAGTCAAACTTGTCAAACGTCTCGCCGGCTTTGTCTATCCCTTCCTTGAATTCGGTTTGCCCATCCACCAGCTTCTGCACTTCGCCGGGCAGCTTTGCCATTTCCTTGGAAGCGGACGCCAGCCCGTCGGAGAGGCTGGACATGCCGTTGATGATCTGGCCCAGGCCGCTCAACAGCTCGGGGTTGCCGCCTTTGAGCTTGGCCAGGCCGTCAGAAAAGGCCTGCATGCCGCCGGCAATCTGGGTAATGCCATCCATGTAGCTGCCCAAACCCTTGCCATAGTCCGTCAGCTGGTCCTGCAGATCCGGGATCTGTTTGGCCATATCCGGAGGGGCAAGCGGCAAGATTGACTCCAGCAGGCCATTCACGCCACCGCTCAGCTTGTCATAGTTGGCTTTGAACCCCTTGCCGTTGGCGGCAAGCTCGTTGAGGCCGGCGGCAATCTCCTTGGCCTTTGCCGAAAGCGCCGCAACGCCATTGGTATATTCTTTCACCCCGCCGCGATAGGTCGAAAGGCCCGATTTTGCACTGGAAGCGCCGTCGGCCAGCTTGTCCACGCCGCTGGCCAGCTGTTTCAGGCCGTCGCGCAGATCCTCCGTGCCATCCACCAGCTTCTGGGCACCGTCGGCCATCTTGTCTATGTCCTCCCGCAGGCCGGCGGTGTCGATGCCGGTCATTGCCTTCTGGTCAAAGGGCATCGCCGTCAAGGTAAAGCCGCCGAAGGAAAACTCATCGGTCGTGAACTGGATCGTAAACGACAGCGATTTGCCGGGCATCATCGTGTAGGCAAGGCTTTTGGAACGTCCGTTCAGGATAACCGTTGCGCCCTGGGCCTCAATATCACGGCAGCGGTCCAGGTCCAGCGACGCCTGGATCTGGCCGAAGTAGTTTTTCACATAGGCCTGGTTTGCCTCGTTGTTGGGCGTGACCTCCACATGGATCGCGATCCTGCCGGGCTTGCCTGCCAGATCGGCCGGTGCAATCGCCTGGCCGTCCAGCGTATAGGTCACCGCAACAAGCATCGGCGGCTGCGCACCGGCCAGCGTGCCCTGATAATAGAAGCCCTTTGGGTCGGCATCCAGCTGCCAGGTGATTTCCTCACCGGAGACGTTTGGCTTTGCGCCATTGGTCAGGTTCACAATGGCCGAATAGGAGCCGTAGTCGGTATAGGAGCCGGCAACCGGCGTGTCAATGCGGTTCACCACCTCTGCGCCGGCCAGCGCGCCGGACGCATCCAGCGAGAAATAGACGGTTTCATCCTTGGTCACGACTTGCGGCTCCGCCTTGACGGCGTTTGCCGCCTCAACAGGGCCGGCGGAAAGACCGGCCGCGATGCCGGCAGGCGCCGCAACCAGCAACAGGCTCAGTAAAAGGGCAGCTATTTTCTTTTTCATTCTATCGTCACTCCATTCTTGGATTTCATTGTGGTCTTTTCAATGAGCCAGTCTGCCGTGATCAGCAAGGCCGGCAGCAGCAATATTGTCATCGCGCCGCTGATCAGCGCGCCCCGGCCCAGCAGCGCGCCAAGCTGCGAGATGGAATCCACCTTCGAGATCATACCAAAGGAGATGCCGGCTGTGGCCAGGATCAGCGCCGAAGTCAATATGGGCTGCGCAGCGGTCCTGACCGCCTCGATGGCCGCTTCCTTGGCCGGCTTCAGGAGGCGGAACTCCCGAAAACGGCTGGTGAGCAAGATGCCATAATCGATCGTGGATCCCAACTGCAGAGAGCTGATCACCAGATAGCCCAGATATGCCAGGCTGAAGCCCGAGAAGTAGGGCACGGACATGTTGATCCACACCGCTGACTGAATCGTCAGCAGCAGCAGCAGCGGCAGCGTGACCGACCGGAACGTGATCAGCACAATGAGCCCCACTGCAGCCAGAGAGATCCAGGTGACAACGCTGCTGTCCACCGTGACGGTGTCTTTGATATCGGCCAGGCTGGTGGCGTGGCCGGCAGCCAGCCATTGGCCGGGGTAATGCCGCTCGGCAGCCTCGCGCACCTGCTTGACAGCCTCAAACGTCTCAGGCGTCTCACCGTCGGGGCGTATGTAGACGATCATGCGGCTGTAGTGGGCGGAGGTGAAGCTATCCACCACCGTCTGGGGCAGGAAATCGCGGGCGATGGCACTGTCGGCGATGGTGACCAGCGCCGTGACCCGCAGCACCTGCGACTGCGCCTCCAGATCCTTGGCCAGAGCAATCTCTCCGGCGGTGTCTCCCACAGGCACCAGCAGCATCATGGCGTTGTCCACGCCAAACTTATCGATGATCTCAGCCCGCTCCTCATAGGCCTGGCCTGCCCCGGCGGTGGCAGAATTGTCGCCATACAGAAATTGATTCTTACTCTGCGCAAGCAGCGCCGGGATCGCCAGCAGCAGCGCGATGGCGATGATGCCGAAACGCAGCTTGGAAATCGCCTTGCCGACGGCGCCAAAGCCAGGGATCAGGGGCCGGTGGCGCAAGCCGTCCAGCGGCTTGTGCAAGAGCCGGATCAGAACGGGCATCAGCAGCATCACGGTGGAAAAACTGATCACGATTCCCTTGAGCAGCACAACACCGATGTCTGCGCCGATGCCGTAGCGCATGAAGAGAAGCGCCGCAAACCCGGCCACCGTGGTCAGAGCGCTGGCGGCCACAGAGGAAAGCGAAGCCACTGCGGCTTTCACGATGGCTGTTTCCACCGGAACGCCCTGGTCACGCTCCTCAAAATAGCGGTGCATCAAAAAGATGGAGTAGTCCATAGACACGGCCATCAGCAGCACCGCCGCCATGGAGCTGGTGATGAAGGACACGCCGCCAAGCAGAGCGTTGGTGCCCATGTTGATTGCAACGGAGACGCCCATCACCGCAAGATAAACAGCCGGCTCCAGCCAGGACATGGAGGCCAGCACCAGGATCAGCACGCAAATCGGCACCACGACGGCAATCACGCCACCCATCTCTCCGGCCAGAGTCGCCTTCATGCTGCGGCTGCTTTCGGCGTTGCCGGCAAGGATCAGGCGGCTGTCCAGCGCCCGTATCTGCTCCAGCGCCCGGCTGGTGGATTGCGAATAGTCGCTGTCGGAGAACTCAACCTGAAACAGCGCGTCACCGTCTTTGTAGTAGCTCTCCAGGGTGTCTTTTTCAATGAAGTCCAGCGGTTTGCTCACATCGGCCACATCATCCAGCCACAGCACCGACTTGACGCCGGGCAGGGCCTTGATGCGCTCCTTGAGCGCGGCGGCCTCCGCCACCGTCACACCCTTGGCCATGGCCTGGGCGGTGCCGGGGTAGCCAAACTCGGCGCGGGCCACCTCAATGGCCCGGCTGGTGCCGGCATCGGCCGGCAAATATTCCGACAGGTCATAGTTGACTGTGACCAATGGCAGCATGGCCAGGCAAATGGCAGCCAACACCGCAAACAAAACCGGCACGGTGGCCTTCCTCCGAATCAGGCCGGCAAAAAATCTCTCCAGCATGCAGATCACCTCAGCCTTCCCAATCCATCAGATTGCCAAGCAGCGCCATCAACAGGTCGCGCACCAGGCGGCCAAGGCGCTCTTCGTCACCGCCGTAATGGCTGAACACGGTGACAAACCCGGAAAACAACGCCGCCGCCAGCGCCTTGGTAAACAGCGGGTCCACCGCGTCACACCGGGCTTCCATTGCCTGGTGCAGCCGGTCGCTGATGAAATCCTCGATGCTTTCGCGGAGGTTCTGATACCTTGTGCCGCCGCTGCCGTTGAGCAGGATGAAGCACTGCTGCCTGTTGTCAATAAACACGCGGCTGATGCTCCTGGAAATGCCAAGGAGCTCCTCAGAGCCGCCGCCCGTATACATCTGCATCGTCATCAGGTTGTTGAGTGCCTCCCGCGCGGGGGAAACCACCTGATCAAATAAATCCTCCTTACTGGAGAAATAGGAATAGATGTTGCCAATCGTGATGCCTGCCTGGGCCGCGATTGTGCGCAATGAGGAATTCGTATATCCGTCCACAAGGAACTCCTCTGTGGCCGCATCCAGTATCTTTTGCTTTACTTCATCCTTGAGCGTCTGCAATACTGATCACCTGCTTATTTTTTTAAGATCAGTATAGCTAAAGTGCGTTGATTGGTCAATAATGAATGGGTGATCAATATTGTTAAGAATCTATGAAGAACCTTAAGAGATGCAAAAGAAACGCCCCAGCCGGAGGTCCGGGCTGAGGCGTTTGCCGCGCAAGCGGGGCTGGCATTCCTGCCAGGCGGATTCAGGAAGCCGGCTCATCTAGCGCTGCTTTCAAGTCGGCGACAAAAGAAGCTGCGGCGCGCACCGCCTCCTCCTCGCCCGGGGCCTCGGCCATACGCCGCACAATGGCAGAGGCCACAATCACCGCATCGGCATACCGCTTCATCTGCCGCACCTGCTCCGGTGTGGAGATGCCGAAGCCCAACGCCGCCGGTGCAGCCTTTGCGCTGTTGATCTGCTCAAAATACCGCTCAAAATCGGTGCGAAACCCCTCCCGCATGCCGGTCACGCCCAGCGACGACACACAATATAAAAACCCTTCGGCTTCCCGGGCGATCCTCTCGATCCGCTGGCCGGAGGTGGGCGCCACCAGGCGGATCAGCCGCACCCCGTGGGCCCCGGCCTCGCCGCTGATCTCACCACTCTCCTCAAAGGAGAGGTCCGGCACGATTACGCCATCCACACCGGCCTCCGCACAGCGGGCGAAGAACCGATCCGGCCCGTATTGCAGGATGCAGTTCAAATACATCAGATAGACCAGGGGCACCTGCGTGCTTTGCCGAAGCTCCTGCACCATGGCAAAGAGTGTATCCATTTTCACATCGTTTTGCAGCGCCCGCACGTTGGCCGCCTGGATCACCGGGCCTTCGGCGATGGGGTCAGAATAGGGCACGCCCAACTCAATGAGGTCCGCCCCGGCCCGTTCCATTTCCAGCACCAGCCGCTTGGTCATTTCAAGGCTCCGGTCGCCGGCGGTGGTGAAAGTGATCAGCGCCTTTTTGCCCTCCGTTGCCTTGCGTGCAAACATCGCGTCTATCCGGTTATTGCTCATTGACATTCACCTCCAAATACCGTGCGACCTGATCAACATCCTTGTCGCCCCTGCCGGAAAGGTTGACCACGATGATCTTGTCCTTGCCCATCTGCGGCGCCAGCTTCATTACGTGGGCCACGGCATGGGCAGACTCGATTGCCGGGATGATGCCCTCGGTGCGGGCCAGGAACTGGAAGGCCTCCACCGCTTCGCGATCGGTGGCACCGGCATATTCAGCCCGGCCTGTGGCGTGCAGCCAGGCGTGCTCCGGGCCGATGCCGGGGTAATCAAGGCCGGCAGAGATCGAGTAGACCGGCAGGATCTGGCCCTCCCGGTCCTGCAGGAAGTAGCTCTTCATGCCGTGAAACACGCCCACCGAACCCCGGGCGATCGTCGCGGCGTGACGCTCGGTCTCCACGCCGTCACCCTGCGCCTCCACGCCGATCAGCTTCACATCCTTGTCTTCCAGGAAGGGATGAAACAGCCCCATCGCGTTGCTGCCGCCGCCCACACAGGCCACCAGTGCGTCGGGCAGGCGGCCCTCCCGCTCCATCATCTGTGTGCGGACTTCCTGACCGATCACGCTCTGAAAATCTCGCACGATCATGGGGTATGGGTGCGGCCCCATCACCGAGCCAAACACATAGAAGGTGTCGTCCAGGCACTCGGTCCAGTGGCGCATGGCCTCGTTGACGGCGTCCTTCAGCATGGCCGTGCCCGAGTCCACCGCGGTGACATCAGCCCCCAGCAGCCGCATGCGAAACACATTCAGTGCCTGGCGCTCGGTGTCCTCCCGGCCCATGAAGATGCGGCACTGCATGCCGAAGAGCGACGCGGCGGTGGCGGTGGCCACACCGTGCTGGCCGGCACCGGTCTCTGCTATCACCCGCATGCAGCCCATCCTTTTTGCCAGCAGCGCCTGCCCCAGCACGTTGTTGATCTTGTGGGAGCCGGTGTGGTTCAGGTCTTCGCGCTTCAAATATACTTTGGCACCGCCCAGTGCCTCGGTCATGTTCCTGGCATAATAAAGCAGCGACGGCCTGCCGGCATAGTTGCGGTTTAAGTCTTCAAGTTCCCGCAGAAAGTCCGGGTCCTTGGAATACTGTTCATAAGCCCTCTCAATGTCCAGCAGCGTGTTCATCAGCGTTTCCGGCACATATTGCCCGCCGAAGTCGCCATATCGTCCCTTTCTCATCGTTCCCCTCCTCTGGCCAGCTCGATGAACCGGCCAATCTTGTCAAAGTCCTTTTTGCCATCGGTCTCCACACCGGAGCTCACATCCACGCCCAGTGGCTGAAGCAACCGGATCGCTTCGGCCACATTGTCCTCATGCAGGCCTCCTGCCAGCAGATAGAGTTTTGAAAACCCCGCGAGCAGCCGCCAGTCAAAGGCCTGCCCTGCCCCACCGGCCGCTCCTTCCGCATAAGCATCCAGCAGCAACAGGTCAGATTTTGAATCAGCAGCCGGGCCGAGCGATGCGGCATCGCGCACACGGATGGCTTTGATCACTGCCACATCCGGCGGCAGCAGCCCGCGCAGCGCGGCGACATAACCATTATCCTCACCGCCGTGCAGCTGCACCGCCCGAAGCCCGCACATCCCGGCAATGGCCGCAACAGTCTCCAGCCGTTCATCCACGAACACGCCCACCGGCACAATCTCCGGACTGAGACGCGCAGCCAACTCCCTGGCAAGCCCCGCCGAAACCTGACGGCGGCCTGGGGCGAACACAAAGCCGGCGAAGTCCGGGTGAAAATGATTGACCGCTTCCACATCCTCCGGCCTCATGAGCCCGCAGATCTTCACCAGTGTCATGGGCTACCTCGCAATTCCCGCAGCGCCGCCGCCGCATCCGGCGCACGCATCAGCGCCTCACCCACGAGGATTGCATCGGCGCCGGCATCGCGCATGCGGCGGGCATCTTCGGCGGTGTGGATGCCGCTTTCAGCCACACTGAGCACCTCCGCCGGCACATGGCGGCACAGCGTCTCAAAGGCTGCCAGATCCACTGCCATTGTCATAAGGTCACGGTTGTTGATGCCGATGATGGCTGCGCCGCAGTCGGCGCAGCGCTTCACCTCCGCTTCGGTGTGGGCCTCATAAAGGCAGGCAAGGCCGTATTCGGCGGCCAGCGCGGAAAACTGCCGCATCTGTTGGTCATCGAGGATGGCGGCAATCAAAAGGATCGCATCGGCCCCGATGGCTCTCGCCCCGATCACCTGCCGGGCATCAATCACAAAGTCCTTGCGCAGCACCGGAAGGCCCACGGCGGCACGCACCTGCGTGAGATACCGGTTGCAACCCCGGAACCAATGGCGCTCGGTGAGCACCGAGACGGCCGCAGCGCCGCCGGCTTCATACTGCATGGCGATCGCAGTCGGGTCAAACTCCCCGGCAATCAACCCTTTGGAAGGCGACGCACGCTTTACCTCGGCGATGACCGACAAACCGGGGGCCGCAAGGGCCGCACGGAAGTCTCGCACAGGGGCCGCCTGCCTCGCCTGCCGCACAAGAGTCGGCAGCGGCACGGCCTGTTCCTCCATTCTGAGATCCAGCCGCTTGGCGGCCACAATGTCATCCAATATCATGCGGAAGCCTCCGTCGCCTGCCGGGAAGCGGCCTTATAGTCCTCCAGCTTTTTCATCGCAGCGCCGGAGTCGATGGCCTCGCAGGCAAGCGCAAGGCCCGTCTTGATCGTGGGGGCAATGCCGGCAATGTAGAGAGCAGCCGCTGCGTTTAAGACCGTAATGTCACGCTTGGGGCCACGCTGGCCTTTGAGGATGGACAGTAAAATCTGGGCGTTCAAGGCCGCGTCGCCGCCGCGGATGTCCTCAAGACTGGCTGGCTTGATGCCGAATTGCTCCGGGTGCAGCAGGTAGCCGGAGAGCCTGCCGCCCCGCACCTCGCACACCGTGGTCGGTGCGGAAATGGAGATCTCGTCCAGCCCGTCGTGGCTGTGCACGACCATCGCGCTTTTCACACCCAGCGTCATCAGCGCCCTTGCCAGCGGCTCCACAAACCGTTCCTCACACACGCCCAGCAGTTGGTGGGGGGCATTGGCCGGGTTGGCAAGAGGCCCCAGCAGGTTGAAGACGGTGCGCAGGCCCAGCTCCCGCCTGGGGCCGGCGGCGTGCTTCATCGAGAGGTGATAAGCCGGGGCAAACATGAAGCACAGGCCGGTCTGCGCAAAGCACCGGGCGGCCTGCTCCTTGGTGAGCGTGATGTTAACCCCCAGGCTTTCCAGCACGTCTGCAGCACCACACCGGCTGGAGACGGACCGCCCGCCGTGCTTGGCCACCGGCATGCCGGCCGCCGCCACCACAAACGCCGCCGTGGTGGAGATGTTGAACGTGTTGGCACCGTCGCCCCCGGTGCCCACAATGTCAATGGAGTCAGCATTGAGCGCCACATGCTCGGCCTTTTCACGCATCACTCTGGCGCAGCCGATGATCTCCTCCGTCGACTCCCCCTTCATGCGCATGGCGGCCAGAAATGCGCCGATCTGCGCCGATGTGGCCTCGCCGGTCATGATTTCGGTCATGGCGGCGGCGGCTTCGTCGGCGGTGATGTTTTTGCCGGAAATCAGCTTCGCGATGGATTCTTTGATCATGGTGGGCCTCCTTTGGCAGTAGCCAGTAGCGAGTAGTCAGTAGCAGGATGAGTGTCATTATGTCCGGGAGCCTCCCTACCCCCTTTGTTTTTGCCAAAGGCAAAAATTCAAGGGGGGATGCCGCCGCAGCGGCAGGGGGGATTTGCCAAGGATAGCCGCAGCGACAGGCAGGAGTTTTATTGGGGAGCATACTCCAAAAAATTCCTCACCATCTCCATCCCCCGCTCGGTCAGCACCGACTCGGGGTGAAACTGGATGCCGAACACCGGGTGAACGCGGTGGGCCAGGCCCATGATCACACCGTCGGTGGTCTCGGCGGTGATGGCTAGCTCCTCCGGCAGGCTCTCGCGCTCCACCACCAGCGAGTGGTAGCGGCCCACCTTGAGCACCGGCGGCAGGCCGTGGAAGACCGGGCAGCCGGAGGCGATGTGGGTGTCGGTGGCTTTGCCGTGCACAGGGCCGGAAGGCGAACGAATCACCTGGCCGCCATAGGCCTCGCCAATGGCCTGATGCCCCAGGCACACGCCAAGGATGGGGTATTCCGCACCCAGCTTGCGGATCACCTCAATGGTGATGCCCGCATCAGCGGGATAGCCGGGGCCGGGGGAAAGGATGATGTGACTGGGGTTCATCCGGCGGATATCATCAATATCCAGCTTGTCATTGCGCACCACGGTGATTTGGGGGTTGATCATGCCGGCATATTGGTAAAGGTTGTAGGTGAAGGAATCATAATTGTCGATCAGCAGGATCATTGTCAGCCCCCCACTTCCCGGAGCGCCTTGAGGAGCGCACCGGCTTTATTGAGCGATTCTTCGTATTCGGTCTCCGGCACTGAATCGGCCACGATGCCGGCACCGGCCTGCACATGGGCAAGCCCGTCCTTGAAGAGGATCGTGCGGATCGTGATGCAACAATCCAGGTTGCCATCAAAGGAGAGGTAGCCGATGGCCCCGCCATACAGGCCCCGGCGGGTGGGCTCCAGCTCGTCAATGATCTCCATCGCCCTGATCTTCGGCGCGCCGGACAGTGTGCCTGCCGGCAGCACCGCCATCAGCGCGTCAAAGGCCGTGAGGCCTTGCCGCAGCCTGCCCTGCACTGTGGAGCAGATGTGCATCACATGGGAATACTTCAGCACCCGTTTGAGCTCCGTGAGCTTCACCGAGCCAAACTCCGAGACCTTGCCGATGTCGTTGCGGCCCAGATCCACCAGCATCATGTGCTCGGCCAGCTCTTTTTCGTCGGCCATCAGTTCCGCTTCCAGCATTGCATCCTCCTCCGGCGTTGCTCCCCGGGGGCGGGTGCCGGCGATGGGGCAGGTCTCCACAACGCCGCCCTCGCAGCGGGTGAGCATCTCCGGCGACGCGCCTGCCACGGTGTAGCTGTCAAACTTCAGATAGAACATGTAGGGCGAGGGGTTGGAAACCCGGAGCCTGCGGTAGACCTCGAAGGGGTCGGCGGTGAACGGCATGGTTTGCCGCTGTGAAAGCACCACCTGGAAGATGTCGCCGTTCACGATGTATTGCTTGGCACGGTTCACGATCTCGTAATAGGCTTCCCTGCTCATGTTGCTCAGCGGCTGCGCTTTGGCCTGCGTCGCAGCGGAACGGGCCCTGTCAGCTTTCCACCGGGCGCCGCTGATCAAGCGGGAGATGGACTCCAGCCGCTCGCAGGCCCGCTGATAGTTCACCTCCAGGTCACCCTTCACCGGCATCTGCACGATCATCGTAAGCTTCTGCCGGAGGTGGTCGAACGCGATCATCTCATCGGCGATCATGAAATGGCAGTCAGGCATCTCCAGGTCATCCGGCGGCGGATCCGGCAGCTTTTCCACGCTGCGCACCATGTCGTAACTGAAATAGCCCACCGCCCCACCTGGCAGCCGGGGCATGCCCTCCACCCGGGGGCTGCGGAAGCGGCCCAGCATTGCCTGCACGATGCGAAACGGGTTGCCCCTGATCTTTTCGGCGGCCCCGTCGCGGGTTTGCATCAGCGCCGTGTTGTCGCGGATGCGGATCGTGGCGATGGGGTCACGGCCGATGAAGGAGTAACGGGCCCATTTTTCACCGCCCTCCACGCTGTCCAGCAGGAAGCAATAGGGGCTGGTGTCCTTGAAGCGCAGAAACACGCTCACCGGCGTTTCGGTGTCTGCCATCTCGTCCATTGCGACGGGGACATAGTCGTAGCCCTCCGCCAATGCCTTGACCTGCTCAAATGTCGGGTATGCCATGGTCACCCACTCCTTTCCCAATTGAAATGAAGAAAAAAAAACGCGCCTGTCCTTGTTTCCAAGGACAGGCGCGATGCCTGCGGTACCACCTTGCTTGACGCCAAAAGCGCCCTGCTTCTATCAGAGTGCCAACACACCCCTGGCCGTTCACGCTGGCCATGCGTCGGATATTACTGGCAGCAAGCTGCTTTCTCTCCGCCTTCAGGAGCCCATTGTGCTATGCCGTGTCCTGCCCCGATTCCACCACCCGGAGCTCTCTGAAAAGGCGTGCGCCAGCTTTACTTCTCCATCAAAAGTTTGGCTATTCGGTTGTTGGGGTTATTTTAGTGCGCTGAAGCGATTTTGTCAAGCGTTATTTTCGCAACCCAGTTGAGAGCTCAACCGGCAAGCCCCTAAGCCATTTTGTGAATCACAATATCCACCGCGCCGGGCTCCTCGGGGATGTTGAGCTCGCCCACGAACACGCCGGACTCCAGAAAGGAGTATTTGCCGCCGTGATCCACCAGGAAACGGGGCGTTGTCTTGATCACAGAATCACCCATGCGCTCATTGTTGATGACGCCTTCGTTTTCCACGGAGATCACCGCGCCGTCGTCCGTCTGCAGCCAGTATTTGGCAAACACATGGGAATGCGCATCGTCCAGGCGGGTGTTCCAGTCGGCTCCGCCGGGGCAAACCCGCCCCCGGATGCCAGGGCCTTCAAAATGCCCGCCGGTGATCGGAAGGATCACCAGGAAACCGCGCTGTGTGGCCCCGACCGGCAGGGGCTCGCCGATGGTGACGTGAAGCCTCATGATGATTGCTGAATCCAGCGGCATCGTTACTCCCCCTGTCATTGGCCCGCCTGCGGCTTGCCGTAGAGCCATTCCATCGCCTTCTCGATATGGTCATCCCAAAACGCCCAGTTGTGCACACCGGCGTTTTCCCGGTACTCGTGGGCATAACCGATATCGGTGAGGTGCCGGTGGAGGCTGCGGTTCGGCTCCAGCAGGAAATCCTCGGTGCCGCAGGCCATATAGATCCTGGGGAGTGTCTCGCCCCGCTCCAGCAAGCCGCTCGCCAGAGCCTTGGGATCCTTGTCGCTGCCGGAAAGCTGCTTCAGGTCGCCAAACACATGGGCGTAATAGCTGTATGGCGCCACACCCGTGCTCTCGCCCTCCTTCAGCTGGGAGACCTGGTCGGTGATGAAGGCCGAAGATAACGCGACAATGCTGCCGAACACATCATTGTGCTTCAGGCCGTTGCGCATCGCGCCGTAACCGCCCATTGAAAGGCCCGCGATCGTGGTGTCCTCGCGGCGGTTGGAAAGCGGGAATACTTTACGCGTCAGCTCCACCAGCTCCTCGGCCACATACTTTCCGTAGTATTCACCCATGGCCTCGTCGTCCAAATAAAACGAGTTGTTGCAGGACGGCATCACCACGGCCACGCGATAGATCTGCGACAGCAGGCTGATGCGGGACTCCCTGAGCCAATCGGTGTTGCTGCCCGAATAGCCGTGCAGCAGATAGATGGTCTTGTAGGGCCTGCCATCCCCGGAGCCGGGAGCAGCGGCCTGCTCCACGGGAATCACTACCGAAACCGGGACAAGCCTCTTTAGCGACTTGGAAAAGAATTCAGCCTGAAATGTTGCCATGGGTTTTCCTCCTCATAAAATCAATCCTGGCGCTTGTTGTATCTGTCAATTTCATCTGCCGTGATCGCATCCACCTCCGGATGGATCGTGCTGGTGCCGCCATACGTATTGCTTGGGATAAACGCTCCGCCGGGCCCGTATGCCTCGCAGGCCCTCCGCACTTCCGCGCGCACAGCTTGCTCCGTCCAGCCGGCCACATCGATGGCGGCGGTGTCGATGCCGCCCATCAGCACCATCCGGCCGGCCAGCCGCCTTTGCATCGCGGGGATGTCGTTCTGCGGCAGCACGCCCTGCCAGATATCCACGCCCAGCTCCGCCATATCCTCCACGATCGGCTCGCAGTAGCTGTCAGCATGGTGCATCACCATCACGCCGTTGCTCTTCAGATATCCATACAACCTGGCATAAAGCGGCTTGAAGAATTTGCGCCATGTCTCCGGGCTCATGAAAAGCCTGGTTTTCTCGCCCCAGTCGTCATGGGAGAGCACGATGTCTGGCTTCAGGTTTTCCACAAGCAAGCGGGCATAGGCCAGCTTGTATTCCAGAATGACCTGCAGCAGCTCCGCCATATGCTCCGGCTCCAGCAGCAGGTTGCACAGCGTGTCCTCAATGCCCATCAGGAAATGGGCCTGTTCAAAAATACCGCCGGTCATCAGCGCTGTCACCAGCTTGTCTTCATGCCTTGCCTGAGCCGCAGCCTCAAGCGCCGCCGACCAGTCGGCAGGTTCCCTCAAATAATCCGGGACCTTGAGATCGCACTGCCAGCGGGTGATATCCTTGATGACTTTGTTTTCCGGAGTGATATGGGGTGCCGCTCCCGGCTGGTCCATCTGCCAGATGAAGTGGGTGCCCCAAACATCCACCGTCTCCTCGCCGCGCTTGCGGCTGGCGCGCAAGCGGATGCGCAGCGGGTCGTTTGCGATCATGGCAAAAGGCTCCCAGCCGTTGACGAGCCGCTCCGGGGAATCGCCGGCCAGCGTGCGGAAGAAATTCTCTTTTGCCGTCATCATGCGCGCATCCCTCATTTAGGTTGGATTTCGTTCACAGCGTCTCCGGGCTGCTGTCCCGGAAGATGCATTTTGCTTCGAAGCTGAGCTTCACGTTGTCCGTCATGGCGCTGCCGGCGATGAGCTCATGGAGTGTCTTGGCGCAGTAGTAACTCATTTCATCCACCGGCGTGGCATAGCTGGAAACGCTCGGAGACACCACGGAGTTGACCGGCTTGTC
>JAEYYW010000070.1 GCA_023428265.1 Bacillota bacterium
GAGCTCTACATCGGCGATCGCCTCGTGAACGACGTCGCTCCGAAGGATCGTGACATCGCGATGGTGTTCCAGAACTACGCCCTGTATCCGCACATGACCGTGTATGACAACATGGCGTTCGGCCTTAAGCTGCGCAAGAAGCCGAAGGAAGAGATCGACAAGCTGGTCCGCGAGGCTGCGAAGATCCTGTCCATCGAGCCGTACCTCAACCGTAAGCCGAAGGCTCTGTCCGGCGGTCAGCGTCAGCGCGTCGCCCTGGGCCGTGCTATCGTTCGTGAGCCCAAGGTCTTCCTGATGGACGAACCTCTGTCCAACCTGGACGCTAAGCTGCGCGTTCAGATGCGTACCGAGATCACCAAGCTGCATCAGCGTCTGCAGACGACCTTCATCTACGTTACTCATGACCAGACCGAGGCCATGACCATGGCTTCCCGTATCGTCGTCATGAAGGACGGCTTCATCCAGCAGGTTGACAGCCCCCAGAACCTCTACAACAACCCCGTGAACCTGTTTGTGGCCGGCTTCATCGGCACCCCGCCCATGAACTTCTTTGATGCCACGCTTTTGAAGGAAGGCAATGACCTGCTCCTTGGCTTCGGCCCCTTCAAGGTGAAGATCCCCGCCGCCCGCGCCGCTCAGGTTGACCAGAGCTATGTGGGCCAGGAAGTGATCATGGGCGTGCGCCCCGAAGACATTCACGACGAGCCGGAATTCCTCTCCAGGACTCCCGACGCCGTGGTGACAGCCAAGGTTGACGTGGTGGAGCTGATGGGTTCCGAGACCAACCTCTATCTGATCATCGAAGGCAAAGACGGCAGCGCCACCGCCGTTGTGGACGCCAGGAGCCTCTCCAGGACCGGCGACACGATCAAGATCGCGCTGGATCTGTACAACGTCCACCTCTTCGACAAGGAGACCGAGGTTTCACTGATCAAACAATAATTGGATTCGCCATGATGGGGGCAGGGCATATCCAACTTTAGGAAATGCCCTGCCCTTTCTATCAATCCTCATCGTGGTTGAAACGGGAGGGACACCATGCATTTGGATGGAAAACTGGTTAAAGCCGTATTGGATGCCTCAGATCGGCTGAAGGCTGACGTGAGCCTGATCGATGAGATGGGCGACGTGCTGGTTTCCAGAGATGAACAAACCGTGGGTACGGTGGACAATTGGCTGGAGCAGGTTGTGTTTGAAGACGGCGCCGCTGAAGTCTCAGAGGCTGGGCGCTGCTATTTCCAGCTTCAGACGGAAAACTACAAACCGCTCTATCTGATGGTGCCTGGGAAAATGGCCGAAGTGGCCCAGATCGGCTGGCTGCTTTCAAACCTCCTGAGTGAGATTTTGAAAACATCCATTCGCAAGCCGGGCCGGGAAGAAGTGTTCAAATCGCTTCTGATCGACAAGGCAGACCCCCTTGAAGTGCAGGAAGCCATCAGGGATTTCAAACTTGACCCCAACGCCAAGCGCTGCGTGATCCTGGTGCAAACATTTGAAGGAGACGCATCGCTGCTTTATGATACATTGATGAAGGTCTTCACCCGGAGCAAAGGCGACGTCGTGGTTGCGCTGAACCGCTATGTGGTGGCCCTTGTCCGCCAATTGGAAGATGAAGACGATATGGACGACATCTCCCAGCTGGTGCAGGCGCTCGATGACACACTCTCCAACGAGGTCAACAACCGGGCATGCCTGGGTGTGGGCGGCATCAAGCGCGGCCTGGCCGGCGTGCGCGACAGCTTTATGGAGGCGCAGGAAGCCATCAATCTGGGGCTGATGCAGCAAAACAGCGGCAGGGTTTTCATGTTTCACCAGTTGCTGCTGGAGCGCTTCCTGCAGCAGGTGCCGCGCGACATCCGCCGGCGCTTTTATGAGCTGGCTTATACCGAGAGCATCAAAAAGGTGATGACTGAGGAAATCATCGAGACGATCACCAAGTTCTTCGAGAACAACCTGAACCTCTCGGAAGCTTCCCGCAAACTCTATATCCACCGCAACACGCTGATCTACCGTCTGGACAAGATCCAGAAAGCCACTGGCCTTGATTTGAGGACCTTTGACGACGCAGTGCTCCTGAAGATCATCCTGATGCTGAGCAAGAGCCTGAGCAGCACCAACAGGATTGAATAGCAGCTTTCCATGGGCAGGCCCTGATCCCCGCCAAGCATAGGCGGGAGAATGAGATTCAAAGATGGGCAAAGCCGCCGGAACCCCGGCGGCTTTTGACGTTATCCCGATTATTCCTGGGCAGGTGTCGTTTCGGGCGTTGGGGTTGGAGCCGGCTCCTCGGTGGGCTCCGGCGTTGGGTGCGGCGTGGGTGCCGGTGTTGAAGTCGGCTCAGGCACCGTGTATGTGGCGTCTGCCGCATAGATCTTCCCGTTGCCAAACACATAGGTGATGCTGAAGTAGTATTTGACGCCCGGTGTAAGGCAACTCAGGCTATAGCTGAAGGAGCCCGTCCCAATCGAGGAGGAGTAGTGAATGTATCCATCCTCCGGATACTTCGGCCTGGCATGGGTGGCCATCACCACCTTGTAGTATTGGAAGTCGCAATAGGTGGTGCCGTTGTATGTCACTGTGGCGGCAGGCAGCTTTTTCCAGGAGATGACCAGCTGTGAGCCGGATTTGCTCACACTTGTGGTTGGGCTGCTGAATGCCACCGGCGGCGGATCGGTGGGCGACGGATCTCCGGGCATTGTGACCCGCACGGTGTTGCCGTATTTCTTATAGCCGTCATACACATAAGTCACGCTGACATAATATGACTGGCCGGCGATGAGCTCTCCGCAAATATCGCCGCCGTTGTAGCAATCGCCGGCTCTGGCCGAGCAGGTTGTCGCGTCGATGTCTGAGATGGCGCAAAGGTAGCCGTTATCCGGATATTTCGGCGCGGAACTCCCTTTTGACAGCACCACTTTATAATAGTTGAATCCCTCCGCCGTGGGCGATTTGTCCCACTTGATCCGGACGGAGTCTCCGGATGCATAGGCGGTCACCGTGTAGTCGCTGCCCGAAGGAGCCGGTGTGGGTTTGGGCGCGGGCTCAGGGCATTTCACGCGCACCGCGTTGGCAGGCCGCACCTCATTGGCATACACATAGGTCACGCTCACATAATAGCTCATACCGGGCTTCACCTTGCCGCCCACGTCACCGCCGTGATAAGCGCTGTTGGGTGCAATCACCGCGGAAAGCGTGGACTTGTCGGCAATGGCCTTCGCATAGCCGCTTTCCGGGTATTGCGGTGTGGAGTCATTCACCGACAGCACAATTTTGTAGTAAAGGAACTCGCCGCTGCCGGCCGGAGCCTTGGGCCAAGTCACCTTGATGCCGCCGCTCACCGCGCTGGCCGAGACACCGCTGACAGCAGGCCTGACTGTGGGAGCGGCCGTGGGGTCCTCCGTCGGTTCGTCTGTGGGCGCGGCAGAGTGTGTCGGCTTCACGGTTGGGTCCGTTGTGGTCTCCGCCGTTGTGGGCGCCGCCGTGGGCTGCTCGGTTGCCTCCGGCGATTCGGCCGGCTGCGGTGTAACCTCCGGCAAGCAACTGGCGGCGATGTCGCCAAGCCTGTCCAGCAGGTCGGCAATCCTGCCGCTGCGGATCTCATCCTCCCCCATATCGATGTTATACAGTTCGGCAAACTCCCGCAGAAGCTCGCGCCCCAGCGAAATGCCACTGAGATCCGCCTTCTCCTTCACCGCACCGTCATCGATGTATAGGGCCAGCACATCGGCGCCGCCGCCCTGGTTCATCCCCTGCAGAATTGTCTTCAGCTTCGCCTGATAGGCTGATCGGCTGCCGCTGATGTCGGCATTGGCGTCATTGAGCAAACCTGCCACCAGCACAACACCCTTTTCCTCCTGAAGATAGCCAAGCTCCCTGGCCCTGGCAATGGCGTCGTGCACAGCGTCGTGCACCGGCTTGCCCGCCAACTGAAGCCCCTCCAGCAGTGACCGCCCGTCTTGATTCAGAGCTTCGGCGGAAATCACAGCACCTTCCCCATCGATCCGGAACTGCACACTTGGGTTGATGTCCAGCGCGATATAGGCGGCGCACGGCTCCACTCCCCGCGCAGGCGCGGGTAGAAGCCCACCGCCCATCAGGCTCATCACAACCATTGCAACAAGAACTGCCGCCGCCGCAATGGGCAGCGCCACATAGAGCCTGCTTGACCGCTGCTGCACCAGTTCCTTGCGTGAGAACGCAACCTGCTGCCCCACAAAAAGGCCCGTCTTTGGCTTGATGAACACCAGGCCGCCATCCATTGTGAACACCAGCGCCTTTTTCTTTTCTATTTCCATCACGGTTCCCATCGTGATCATTTGCCCCGCGCTCCTTCCTCCATGAAGTCAATGTATCCTTTGATGATCTCCATGCCGCTTGTCAGGATGATATAGACGGCAATGATGTATTTGCGGTTGTTCTCAATGGCCTTGCGCCCAATTCGCACGGCGTCCATCAGCTGGCTGATGGGCAGCTGGCCGGTGCGCTCCAGCCGTGCAGACATCTCTCCGGAGGCGGCGATTTGCCGGGCGAGCATCACACACATCGCCCGGGTGTCGATGTGCCTCGGAGCGCACTGCACAAGGTCTGACAGTTTGATCCCAAAGGACCCCAGCCGGTCGCGGAAGGCGTCAATCTCCTCCTTGATCTCCAGATTCTCAGCAAGCATGCCCGGGTTTTGTGCCACAGCCCGCTCGATTGACTCCTCGTCTCCTTCCACCTCAAAGTAAGTAAAAGGATATGTCCTTTCATACTTCTTGTTGCTGCGGATGTAGTCAATCACCCTGTGGTTGATCACAAGGTCGCTCCAGGATAGAAATCCCCGGTTCCGTGCGGGCTCATATCGGTCAATCGCCTCGTTGAACGCATCCATCGCCACACTGAACTCATCACGGCCCTGGGCAGGGCCGTTGATGAGCCTTGCCGTGACCGACGCGATATAGGGCTGGTATTGCGCGATGAAAGCGTTGCGAAGCTCCTCCGCCCCCTGACGGATCATCAGCACAACATCCTCCGGGGTGTATAGGGCGTCCTGCTTGTAGTCGGCTATCGCTGCAGGCATTTTCATACGCTCCCTTTAATCATGTGGGTCCACGTCATATTATACGGAACACAGGGATTTTTTGGAGGGGCCGACCAGAAAAATAGCACGATTCTTAGAATATCAAAACTTTTTTCTTCGTCTATTGACCATGCCCGGTAAATTTGATACGATTTGACCCGAAACAGGTCAAAATATGGGGTGGACTATTGAACAACATACAGATTGTCACCGACAGCACGACTGCCTTCACCAGGCAGGAGATCGACCAGATGGGCCTTGTGATTGTGCCATTGTCCGTCCACTTCGACAACGAGGTCTTTGAAGAGGGCCTTCCGGACACTTATCAGGGTTACTTCGAACGCCTTGCGGCCTCCAAAATCATCCCAACAACCTCACAGCCCTCCGCAGGCCGCTTCTATGAAGTGTTTGAAAAGGCGCTGGAGCAGGGCAAACAGGTGATCGCAATCCTGCTCTCCTCCAGCCTCAGCGGCACAGTCAACTCCGCGCAGACGGCGGCGGAGATGGCCGGCGGCAAAGGGATCACCGTGCTTGACTCAATGACCACCGCGGCAAACCTCAAGCATTTGGTTAAAATGGCGTGGCAGGCTGCGGAAGACGGCCACTCCCCCGAGGAAATCGCGGCGATGGTAACCGCACAGGTGCCCACGATGTTCGCGGCGCTGACGGTGGGCGACCTGATATATCTGAAGCGCGGCGGCAGGCTGAACAACTCACAGTATTTTGTGGGCAAGCTGCTGAACATACTGCCCCTGATTGTGCTGCGAGACGGCAAGCTCTTTCCCTATGCAAAGGTGCAGGGCAGCAAGGCGATGTTTGCGGCGCTCCAGCAAGTGGCGCCGGCAAACGCAAAGGGCATCTCCGTGCTTCACATTGAATCACAGGAGAGCGCCGAGCAGCTCCGCATGCTTCTGCTGGAACGGTTCCCCCACCTGCAAATCGAAATTGGCCCGATCAGCCCGGTCATCGGCTCCCACCTGGGGCCGGGAGCGTTTGGATATACCTATTTTTACTGACCAGATGAGAATATGCAGAAAGGGCTGACGATTGTCAGCCCTTTTCATTCGTTGCGCTCACACAGGCTCAATGGGCAGCCAGAACTCCACAAGCATCTCCTCACCAGCATCGTCCGGCGGGTAGACCTCCATCTCCGGCGCTGCGGCATGACGGTATCCTGAGGCCGGCAGCCACGTGCCAAAGGCATGCATCTCGGCCTCCACCAGCGCCATCGGCATTGCACCGCGCGTTCTGAAAACAGCCCAGCGGCATGCCGGCACGGTATAGGCTTCCAGTCCGTTTGCAGCATCCCTTTCACTTTCCATGGCAACCATGAACCAAAAGTCGCGGTTTTCTGGATCATCCTCCACGCGGGATACGCCCAACGCCATGCCACCGGTGCATGGACCAGGTTGGATGCCAACCATCCGCAGCATTTCCATCGTGCCGTCACGGTTGCACTGTGC
>JAEYYW010000091.1 GCA_023428265.1 Bacillota bacterium
CTGGGGGTGGCAAGTTCCTAAGACCCCAACGTCGCCGTCAGCCGTGCGGGCCGACGACAACTCGTCGCGCGGGAGACGCGCTCCTCACACAGTCGCTCGGCCTGATCGCACGGCTATCCGCAACGTCAGGGTGGAACTTGCAAACCCCCAGACCCCCAAAGGATCCAAAATATAGATTTTAAAGCAGCCTGACCATACCCTTCTCAAAATACGGCACCACCACCAGGCTGTCTTTACGCAGGCAAAACTCCACATCATTGCCATAACCGGCGTCTATCAGAAACTGCGCGTGGGCGCATTGATCCAGCGCCGAAGCCAGGTCTTCGTGGTTGCAGCGGTAAAGGCTGCGGGCCTGCACCGAGAGGTCATCCAGCGCCACGCCCTGCGTGCCCAGCGCGTCGATGATCGCACCGGCAGTGAGCACGTCCTCGGTGGTGAAGCGGCCACGGGTGCCGGCGCAGACGATTGTGATGTCCATGCCGGAGGCCAGCGCGTCATGGGCCACGGCAGAGGCGTTGGCCATGGAGCCCACTGCCAGCACGGCGGCGCCGGAGGCGGCGTGGATGGCGCGGGTGCCGTTGGTGGTGGTCATGATCAGCGTGAGCCCGGACACGGTGCTGGCCCGATATTCAAAGGGCGAGTTGCCGAAGTGGAACCCGGAGATGGGGTTGCCATCCCGCTCGCCGCAGAGCCTGGCCATGTCGCTGCCCAGCTCGTGGTATAGCTTGATGGCTTCCTCCAGCTCCATCACGGGGATCACCGCGCGGGCGCCCTCGGATAACGCTACGGCCATCACCGTGGTCGCCCGAAGGGTATCGATGACAACGACGAAGCGGTTTTTTATCGTAATGCCTTCGTCCACAATGGCTTGGGGCGAAGCAAACGTGCTGACTCTCATAGTGCCTCCGATTGTTCGCTGTGAGTATAAGCCCTATTTTATACCAGACTGGCGATATGATACAATAACACAAAACAGTGCTGTTTTTCGGCAACATTGCGATCAAAATCATCCAAGTAAACCGCTGTGAGGTGCGCCATGGCAGATCAATTTCAAGACTTGCGAATCGTGGACAATTTCTATCAGACCTCCGCGTTCTATCCGATGCCGACGATCCTGGTCGGGACAGTCGCCGAGGATGGCATGACAAATCTGGGCGCCTATTCGCTGTGCTTCCCCTATTACGTGGCGGGCAAGGAGTATTATGCGATGCTGCTGGAATGCCGCAACAGCTCCAACACCGCGCAGAACCTGCTGCGGCACGGCGTGTGCTCTCTCAACTTCATCCCGGCGAAGCGGAAGTTCTTCCGGGAAGCTGTGCGCCTGGGCTTCCCCGGCGAGACGGCGGCGGAGAAAATGAAGGATTGCGCCTTCACGCTCACCGATGGCCTGATGGCGGCGGAAAACCCCGGCCAAGCCCGCCCCAGGATCGTGGAGGAGGCCTTTCAGGTGTTCGAATGCACCTGGATGCGGGAGCTGGACGGCGCTGCAGGCGACCGCCCCGGCATGATGGAGGGGTATCCCGGCCCGTATCACGATTTCAACGGCATCACCAGCAAGTTTGGCGCCCACTTCATTCTTCGGGTGGACAAGATCCTGATGAAGCCGCGTCAATATGACGCCATCGTCAATGGTGTGACCGCGGGGGCCTTCCCGCCGGTGCCGGTGGATTACGGCTATCGCGACAGCAAGAGCTTCTGGTATACACCGATGGCCAGGCCGGTCTGCGAGCCCATCCCGAAGACGAAGGGCATCAGCCTGGACTCGGTGGTGTATGCTGCCGAGCGCATTGACCCGGATGTGAAATTTACCCCGGAGGCCTGCGCCAAGCTGGTCAAGGTGCCCCGCGTGTTTCTGAACACGGTGCTGGGCGGCTGTGTGAAATGGGCCAAGGAAAATGATGTGCGCCTGATCACGCCGGAGCACATTGACCGGATCAACGACAAAAGAGACAAGGAAAAGAGCCGAAGGCCATGAAGAGGAACCGCCGGCACGCAAAACAGGCCGCACCCCGCGCCCCCCGCAGAAAGCCCTTTCTGCAGACCTACGGCCTGCCGCCGGGCAGCCTGGTGCATGTGGGTGAAAGAAAGACCGAAGGCTCGGTCATTTCACTGATCCGCTATTCAGACAAGGTGTGTGAAGAGCAGGTCTCCGGCGCGGAAGGCATCCCCGGCCCGGACAGCGACCAGGCCACGGTGCAATGGATCAACGTGGAAGGCCTGGCCGACGTGGCTGTGCTGGAGGCCGTGGGCAAGCGCTTCGGCCTGCACCCGCTGGTGCTGGAAGACATCCTGAACACCGAGCAGCGCCCCAAATTGGAAGACTTCGGCAGCTACGCCTACGCCGTGGTGAAGGTGCTGAGCCGGGGGCCCGGCGGCGAGCTGCTGGTGGAGCAGGAAAGCCTGGTGCTGGGCGACGGCTTTGTGCTCACCTTTGCGGAGCGCGACACCGACCTTTTCAAGCCGGTGATTGACCGGATCAGGATGGACGTGGGCCGTATCCGCCGGGCCGGCGCCGACTATTTGTTTTATGCGCTGCTGGATGTGATTGTGGACAACTACTTTGTGGTCCTGGAGGATCTGGGCGAGCAAATAGAAGCCGCCGAAGACGAGCTGGTGGCAAAGCCCTCGGCGGATACGCTGCGGCAGATCCACGGGATGAAGCGGCAGATGCTGCTGCTGCACAAGGCGGTGTGGCCTCTGCGGGAGGTGGCAGGCGCCTTCAGCCGCGGCGGCACGGCGCTGATGGGGCAGGAAACCAGCGTTTACCTGCGAGACCTCTATGACCATGTGATCCAGGTGATGGAGATTGCGGACACGCAGCGCGACATCCTTTCCGGCATGCTGGACATTTATCTTTCCTCCACGAGCAACCGCATGAACGAGATCATGAAGGTGCTCACGATCATCTCCACGATCTTTATGCCGCTGTCATTCATCGCCGGCGTCTATGGTATGAACTTCCGGCACATGCCGGAGCTGGAGATCCCCTGGGCTTATCCGGCGGCGCTGGGCGCGATGATGCTGGTAGCGGGGTTGATGCTGGTGTATTTCAAAAGGAAGAAGTGGTGGTGAACCCTCACCCCCCTACCCCCTCTCCCATGGGATTGGGAGAGGGGGTAAGTCCAGACAAAGCGCAAGGCCATTCGGCAGTTTCCAGATGGGGGCATGATATGATTCATACCATTATCTTTGATATCGGCGGCACGCTGCTGCGCGCACCGGATTTGTTTGGTGAACTGGCAAACCTTTATCCCGGTGTGGATGCGATTGCACCACTGCGGGACGGTGTGCTTGGCCGTTACCACGCTGTTGCCGAAGGCAGGGCACCCTTCGCCACAATGGAGGCAATCATCTCTGACACACTGCGTGAGGTTTCGGGCATGCTGGGGCTGCCGGACATGTCTTGCCACGCATTCGATGTGTATTACCAGACGTTTGTGACCAAGTCAGAGCTTTTTCAGGGCACCATCCCCGTGCTGGACTGGCTGAAGAGCCATGGTGTCAACATGGTGGTGGCAAGCGATGGCGACCACCCGCTTTTGCAGGCAGAGTTCAAGCTGCATGGCATCGGCGGGTATTTCCGCGATGTGTTCATCTCCAGCGAGGTGGGGGCATACAAGCCAAACCAGGCGTTTGTGAAAGCGCTCCGGCAGGCGGTGCCAAACCCTGAGGCGGCGTTGTCCGTCGGCGACTCGGACTGCGACGTGGAAACCGGCAAGGCGCTGGGGGCCAGGACAATCCTGATCGGCGGCGCGGACACGCCGGCGTGCAATCCGGATTACCGAATCAGAGATTTGTCTGAGGTTGTGGAGATCATCAAGCAACTTTCAAATTCATAGAGCCGTTCGTTTGCAGGAAAACAAAAGGCGGGGCAATGCCCCGCCTTTTCGTTATACCTTCAGCTCCCAGAACGTCTCCGTGCTGTGCGGCGCAAACCCGATGCCATAGTAAAACTGCTGGCTGGAGCCCACAAAGGCCCGCTTGGCCCCGAGCTGCCCGCAGCGCTTCACGCCCTCCAGCACGGCGGCGCGGCCCAGGCCCATCCTGCGATAGCGGGGGTCGGTGGCCACCGGCTCCACCAGCGCGTTTTCGGTGCCCGGCTGATACCACATGCCGCAGAAGGACACAAACTGGCCGTCCGGCGCCTCCACCGCCACCTTGAGAGAAAGGTCCACACTGGGGCCGGACACGCTGATGCGCCGCTCCTCCAGCGCCTCCGCCGTCTCCGGCGGGTGGTCGCCATGGTTGAAGCCGCGCCACAGCACGGCGTTGTATTTGCCCATGTCAAACTGATCGGCCAGGCTCACGATCCGGTAACCCTCCGGCAACGTGTAGGAAACAGCCTCCGGCGTGACCTCCAACACCGCGTTGTTTTCCTTTTCCTGCGTGGCGCGAAAGCCCATCTGCCAGGCAGCCTGCTGAAACTCCCGATCGCCGTCGGTGATCAGCACCTTGACGGAGCCGTCTTTGGCCATGCGGTCGCGGGCGTGGCGGAGCATGTCGGGCTTGAGGCCGCCATAACGGCCGTCCACCACGGGCCAGGCATAGCCCAGGCTCTGCTCATAGGCCATCAGCGCCACGATTTGGCCTTCATCCTCCCACACGCCGATGGAGGAAAGGGTTGCAGTGTCCAGATAAGGCAGCGAGAACCCCCACTCCCAGCGCCCCCAGTGAAAACCGGGGGCGGCGGGCACGGGCTCATTGACCCGCACCAGGAAGTCACGGACGCGGTGGTAATCCCCGGTGAAGCCGGGCTCGGCGGTATAGCTGCGGAATGTGGCGGTCATGGCTTGCCTCCCTGCTGCGCGGCGGTGCGTAGCATCCAGAACGTTTCGTTGACCACCGGGCAAAACCCGATGTTGTAATAGAACTGCTGGGTGGAGCCAACAAAGGCCCGTTTCGCCCCCAGCTGCCCGCAACGGCGGGCTGCCTCCAGCACGGCGGCGCGGCCCAGGCCCAGCTTGCGGTATTGCGGCTGGGTGGCTACCGGTTCCACGATGGCATTTTCGCCGCCCTTGAACCACATGGTGCAATGGGCGGCGTATTCGCCATCAGGGGCCACCACGGCGGTCATCAGATGCCGGTTGCCGTTGGGGCTGCTCACGCAGCCGATACGCCAGGCCAGCGACTCCTCATCGTCCGGCGCCGCTTCCGGGCCGTGATTGAAACCGAACCACATACAGCGGTTGTATTTGCGAACGTCAAACTCCTCGTCAAAGCCGATCACACGGTAGCCGTCGGGCAGCGTGTAGGCGGTGGTTTGCTCCGTGATGTCCAGCCGGGCATTCTGAACCTTGTCCTGCGTGGGCCGGAACCCGCGGGCGAAGGCCATTCGCTGCATCAGGTCGTCGCCGTCGTCTACGATGAGCCGCACGGCACCGTCCTTGGCCAGATGGCTTACCGCATGTTCCATCATCTCCGGCAGCAAATGCCGATGCTCGCCGTCGGCGCACAGTGCCACGGCATTCACATGGTCCTCGTAGGGTGTGGCGGCCACCAGTTTGCCGCCGTCAAACCACAGTCCGATGTTGGCCAGCTCTTCAGCCTTGTAAACATCGCGGGCCGTTTGCCATTCCCAGAATACCCATTCCAGCAGGCCCACCCGCTGCCCGGTACAGGTGGTGCGGTGCAGAAATTCATGCAGCAAACGATAATCGTCGGTATAGCCGGTCTGGCCGGTATAGTTTCGAAATTCCAAAACCATTTCTCCTCTCAAATAAAAAAGTCCTTTTCCGCCGCCGGAAAAGGACCGCAAGCAAACAACACAAGACCCGTAACGATGCTACAGGCGTGATGGAGACCGGCGATCTGCTTTCCAACGGCGCAGCCAAGCAGACCATCGGCCTGCCCTGCGGCAACATCCGTGTAAAAAACAGATCACAGAATCATCCTTCCACCCCTTTGCAAGCAATGACGATAGCATGGCATAGAAACAACATTTTGTCAATATATTACTTTTTGGTTTTTAAACGCATGCCGGACTGGGTATCTATTGAACATCGAATGAGAGAGGTGACCAATATGCTTTGGAATGCATCGATGGCGGTGGGCGTGGGATTGATCGACGACCAGCACAAGGAGCTGTTCGCGCGCATAGATTCCTTTCAGCAGGCCATGAAGGCCGGAAAAGGCCGGGAGGAAGTGCTGAAGGTGATGGCATTTATGGAAGACTACACAGTCAAGCACTTCACCGCCGAAGAGGGCCTGCAGCGCAAGGCCAACTACCCCAAGTATCCCGACCACAAAAAGCTGCACGACGCCTTTGTGAAAGACATCAAAACCATGAAGGCTGACATTGAGCAGAACGGCGTGACCGTGGCCACCGGCCCCATGATGGGCGCCACGCTGGCCAACTGGCTGCTGAGCCATATCAATGTGCACGACAAGGCACTGGGGCAGTATTTGCAGAGCCAGGGAGTTTGACTTTATTAAAGAACCGATTGTTGTGCACAACCCCCCCATCTGGTACAGAAGCCATATGGGGGGTTTTGTATTGAACCGCACCTAGTTGTGTTTAAGGAAGCTTTTGCCGACAGCCGATTCATTCGGCGGAGGCAATGAATATTATGGCAAGATGCAGTGGTTTCCCGCCCACAGGCGCGAATCTTCATTATCTAAAAAACGAGCAGGCAAGTATACTCCCGCCCAGCGACATGCGCGGTGGGCGGGTAAAGGATGAATGAACGAGCGAAAGCTCGCCAAGGTGCGCAGCACCGAAGGCGAATCAATAAAGCCCCCGCTCCGGCTGCACCACACCGCAGGCGATCTTGGGCCCGGCGTTGCCGGAGGGCTGGGTGTGGTAATCATTGGGGTTCAGATGCACCACAACGGCCTTGCCGACGGCCTGCGCCACCGTGAAGCGGTCGGTCAGGAAGATCAGCTGCGCCGCGCCAAAATGCGTTTCCAGCAGCACCGGGAAATCGCCTGCGTGGCGCGGGTGGGGCTGGGCGGTGGGGTTGTAGTGGCTGCCGGCTTCGGGGAACCATTCGCCGCCGGCGCCGTCGGGGCTGAGGGTGCAGTTTCCGCTGTGCAGGTGGAAGGCAAAAAAGCCCGAGGGCGTTTGTGGCAGGCCGTTGAATTCGGCCTTCACAACCACGCCGCCGCGGGTCTGGTCAAAGCGCACGGTGCCGCGGATGCCCGGATAGGCCGGGCTGCCTGTGACCACGGCCACGGCTGCCATCGGCTGCGTCTGCCCATATTGTTCTGACATGGTGCTCATCTCCAAACAGGGCCGGAGATCTGGCAAAGTGAGGGGCCGGCCCATATCATTGTATGAGCGGGCAACCGGGCAATGATACAATCACAGAAAACATGGCCTGGAAAAGAAACTGGTCAGCCGCCGGCCTGCACCACCAGGGGCAGCAGCCCCTCAAGCACAGCGGAGAGCCGCTCCCCATCAGCCTGGCGGCAATCGAGCAGCAGCACCGCGCCACGGCATTCATAAAGCAGGCGCTTCAACCCCTCCGCGTCGGGCAGGCCGGCGGAAGGCTCCGCCTCCAGCAGCAGCCGCGCCCCTGCCGGCAGCGCCGGGAAGCCTTCCCCCAACGCGGCGGCCAGCGGCAGCATGGCCCCCGCCTGCGCCACAAACAGCTCCGCCAGCAGCCCCGCCGATGGCGCCGAAACCTCAAACCACGGAAACAAGCCCGCCCTGCCAAGCCACTCCATGTGGCGGGCGGCCTGCGCCAGCCAATCCTCCGACAGCGGTAAGGCCACCCCATCGCGCAGCACACAGGCCCGGCAGCCGGCCCGGCAGGCCTCCTCCGCCCGGCGGCGCAGGTGGCGCTCCAGCTTCCTCAGGCAGCTGGCAGCCGATTCGTCGGCGGCTTCCAGCGCCTGGCGGGCCGTGTCCGGCCCGGCCCAGCGGGTCTCCAGCTCGCGCACGGGCGTGAGCCCAAGCAGCGCCAGCTGCGCCGCTCCCTCCGGAGCCGGCTGCGCCTTGCACGGGAGCAGCTCCACATCGCGCAAAAAGCCCCGCAGCACCTCAAAGTCCTGCGGTTTTTTCACAAAATATTCGGCGGCGGCTCCATCCTCCACCCTGAGCTCGTGGAGCTTGCCGCCCGGCGCAAACAGCGTGGTCTGCGTGGCGGGCACGCCGCAATGGGCCGCGGCCTTGCGAAGAAAGCCCGAGTGGGGGTGCTCCGCACGGCAGGGCTCAAACAGGCGCAACGGCTGAGGGCAGCCCTCGCCGAACCGGGCGCGCAGCGCCTCATATTGAGCCGGGTCGCAGCCGCGCAGCGCCAGCGCCGCGCCTTCTGCCCGGCCCCGCAAAAGTTTCTCGAGTTTGGTTTCCTGCCTGTGCTCCATCTGAATTTCCGCCATAAACCGCCTGTCTTGACCGCCTTGCCTATGATTTCCTGCAACATCATAGCAGAAAATCCTATTTTTTGAAACTCACTCCAGCACGATCACCGCGCATTGCCCCTTCACAAACCAGTCATACATAAACTTGGCGAAGCTTGTGTAGTTGCGCACGCACATGTGCGACTGGGGGGTGGTGCCCAAGGAGCGGAGCGATTCAGCGGCGGGCTTGTCATGCCGCACACCGTTTTCGTCATAGCTGCTTTTGCTGGGCACACCGTGCAGGTAGCCGCCGCCGGAGAAGCGGATTGCCCAGGGCGCCTGGCCGTCAATCACCTTGGTGCCGTCGGCGTAATAATAGAAGCGCTTGAAACGGCCCTGGCCCATGAAGTCGCCCAGCGGCGTTTCCATTGAGTAGCCGCCCTTCTTGCCGGTGGAGACATAGCTCAGGCCGATCACCTTCCAGCCCTCCTCCGTATATTCCAGCACGCCTTGGTTCTGATATTTACGGTCCACCACAATAACCTGGCGCAAGTCTGTGATGGCGTTGCCGTCTCCAGACAGATATTTGTCCGGCACCCAGTATGCCTGATCGAAGGTGGGGAAATAAACGTTGGTCATGCCGTCGATTGCCTCCAGCCTGCGACCCAGCAGCCCATCCGGCGCGTAGCGGAAAACAGCCTTGGCGCCGGACTCGGCATATGCCGGCGCGCTCTGGCTGCGGCGGTAACCCCAGGCGTCCACATCGTCGCCGCCAGACAGCACCGGCGGCCTGCCGTTTACGTTTTTATAGTTTGCGATGAACACGGTTTCGCCCAGATCTGTCTGGGCCTTCAGTTTCACAGCCCGGTCCAACAGCATGTCCAGGCGGAAACTGCGGGCCTGGCCGGCGCTCTGCATCACATAGCCCTCATGGTTACCGTTCTTGTCACTCCAAAGCACATGGTACCAGTGGCTTTTGCTGTCTTCCCCAAGCACCAGTTTGTCCACGTGATAGCGGGCCCCGGAGGAAAAGCTTGCCATCTTTTTGGAATCTGCCGTCGCTTTCTGATAGACCTTGCCGCTCTTCAGGGCAACAAAATAATCCAGCGGCGTGGCGTAGCGGTCATACTCCAGCGCCACGATGAGCCCTTCCGGCACCTCGGTGCTGTAGTGCGCCACGGTGTCATAGGGCTTCGGCTCCGGCGTCGGTGTGGGCTCCGGCGTGATAGTGGGTTCGGCAGTGGCGATGATTGGAACAATCGTGGTTTCGGGCGGCGTTTCGGAGGGCGCGGCTGTGTCCGTGCCCGCCGGGAGCAGGTGCCCGGGCAGCAAAAAGGCCGGGATGAACCTGTCAAAGGCACAGCCGGCCAGTATGGCAGCGACTGCCAGCACAGCCGCCACTATTCTCACTTTTCTCATTTGAACACCCCTTATATGAATTACCAATCAGTTGATTCAAATATAGCATATGGCGAATTGTTTTTGTAGTAATATAAGTTTGCAAATATGGTAATTATTCACTCCATGCAATGCGCGCCGGGCACAAGTTTCCTGATTTGCCACGCAAGCGCTTTTCGCCACCCGTGAGAAGGGATATACTGGAAACCGGAGGTGGCGATAATGAACCCATGGCATGACATTGCCGCGGAGCGCGTTTCAGCGGAACGATTTGCTGCGGTGGTCGAGATCCCAAAGGGGAGCAAGCAGAAATATGAAATGGACAAGGAGACCGGTCTGATCCGGCTGGACCGCATTTTGTATACATCCACCCATTACCCGGCCAACTATGGGTTTCTGCCCCGCACGCTGTCTGACGACGGCGACCCGCTGGATGTGCTGGTGCTGTGCGCCGAACCGCTGCACCCGCTCACACTGGTGGAATGCTACCCGATCGGCGTAATCACGATGACTGACGGCGATGAGATGGATGAAAAAATCATTGCGATCCCCTTTGGCGACCCGCAGATGAACGGCTATGCCGACATCTCCGCGCTGCCGCCGCACCTGTTTGCGGAAATCGCCCACTTTTTTGAGGTATATAAGCAGTTGGAGCATGGCATGACCACCGTGGACAAGGTGGAAGGAAGGGCTGAAGCGGTGCTGGCGATTGAACGGGCGCTGGAGGGGTATCGGAAAACCTTTGCCAATGGTGTGAAGTAACCATAAGCCCCACGTGCCATGGGGGTCCGGGGGTTTGCAAGTTCCACCTTGGAGTTGCGGAAATCAGAGCGATCAGGCCGAGAGACTGTTTGACGAGGGAACGAAGTGACCGAGGAGTTGTCTTCGGCCCGCTCTGATGACGGCAACTCCGAGGTCTTGGGAACTTGCCTCCCCCGGTTGGTTTTGGTGCTTTTGACACGCAAAAGCACATAATCACAGTTTCATGAAATACCACAGAACCTCTGTGTTGAACAGTTACAACATATACCCTAATCGCCTTTTTGGTTTTTCGGCTGAGGGGAAACTTGCAAGCCCCCGGCCCCCCAAGAAACGATGGATCACGGAAGAGATGCGCTACACATACAGGCTATAGGCCAGGAGCCCCTGCCCCACGAAATAACAGATCAGGTTCAGCGCCCGCAGCATGGGCACCTCCCGCTTGCCGAACACGATGAAGCACAGGATGACATCGGACGCAAAGAACAATAGCCCGCCGGCAGCCGCCGGCCAGGCAATGGCCCATCCCACGGTGTAGAGCCCGGAGACGGCTTTGGTCGCCATCGCCGAAAGCGCCACTGCATAGATCAGCGCTGGGAATTTCATCGTGCCGAAGTCCATGCGGGGCGCTAGCAAGAGTGTCGCCAGCGCGCCGCCTGCCAGCACGGCAAACAGCAGCGAATCCCACGGCGAAAGACCCCAGCGGGTAATGAACGCCTCCACAAAGCAGCACTGGGCGATGATAAAGGCGCCCATGCCGGAGGGCAGCGAGCGCTTCATCGGCACGGCCAGCAGCACGTCGCCGGCCACCGACAGCGCAAAGGCCAGCACAAAAACGCCGTGCCAACCCCGCCAGCCGCCGGGGGCGGTGACCGCAGCCACCACCGCAGCCGCCAGAAAGGCCAGGCTGCAAGCGGCCTTGAGGGCGAGCTTCCACCAGGGGGAGCTGCTGCGGTATTCCACGATGAGATAAGGGATCATCAGCACCACCATCAGGCCCAGGGGGATCAACGGCTCGGGCATATGAATCACCTCTGCCCTTATTGTATTACAAAATTGTGATGAGTAGAGAATCATTTTCTCATTTTCATTGAAATGCCCTGATGCTTGAATAGCAAGGAAGATCGAAGCATATCCTATGAGTGTACACTGTTGACACTGTGTACACTTTTTGTTAGGATGGAGGCATAAGGGGATGAATACATTGTTCACATTGAATGCCACAGATGTGCGGAAAGACTGGAGCACGGTCATGGAAACGGCGGTGCGCGAGAAGCCGCAGTTCATCAAACGCACCCGTGACTATATGGTTTTGGCAGATCTCAAATTGTTTGAGTCGCTTTTGTCCGCTTATGAATTTTCAGCAGAAATGTTTGATGAGGCTGACGGCTCCGTCAGCCTATCCTTGCTGCAGATCGATCTGGCTGAAAATGGCAAGACAGAACAGGAAGCAAGGCATTTGCTGGGCCAAGCCATTCTGGACTACGCGGAGGATTTTTACCGTGAATATTCGCTCTGGAGCGCTGCACCCAATCGGAAGACGCACATCCCCTATGTGCTGAAAGCTCTGGCCATTGACGACGCCGCAAAGATTGGAGATGCTGTGACCCTATGCCAAGCTGGAAAGAGCTGAAGCGCTTCTGCGAGCGGGATGGTTGGGAGCTTTACAAGGTGACCGATCACTTATTTTACCGCAAAACCGACGAGGATGGCTCCATTCGCCGCACCAAGGTGTCAAACGGCAGCGGTGAGATCCATAGCCATTTATGGGCGGAAATCCTGCGCAAGCAGCTTCAGGTGACCAAGGAATACTTCGACAGCATCATATAGCACATGCGAAAAGGGGTTGCCGGTGGGCAACAATGTCATTAAGTTTACGCTCTTGCCCTCTGATTACCTCCTCCGGAACCAGACATTCCAAGAAATCTATTAAGTTAAGGCTGTAACAACAACGGGCATCGAGTTTTTAACGCTCGATGCCCGGTTTTGTTAGCTGTATTTACTTGCTGTTGTTGGTTGGTTTTAGCCGAAGGCGGTAATTCACGGGAACCGCAGATACAGTAACCAAGCCGATTGCTTAATTCGGCATTATGCTGCTACCCGATAGAGGAAACTGACTACTGTTTTTGCCTTGATGTTGCGCTCATCTCTTCGTCCAGGTCTCAACGGCAGGATATATCTCTGAATTTCTTCCAACACCGAAAAACCGGCTTTGCTTCTTCGCGAGAAGAAGTCCCGGCAAATGTGTATCGCCATGGTGTAGTTCACTTGGTATGTGTGTACGTTCTTGGCTTTCTGTTGAACGACTACGATACCTGTAATGCGTTCGCAAAAGTTGTACATGATGAGGCATGCAAAGATGTCCTGGCGAATCAGTTCATCTTTCTTGGCGTGGATGTTTACAAGACCGATAGCATATTTGAGTTCGCGAAATGACGTTTCCACGCCCCATCGCATATGATAGAGTTTCTTGAGCATCTCAAGCGGGAACGTCTTGCGGTCCAGTGAGGTCACAACAGTCTCATACTCGCCGGTATCCAGCAAAAACCGAACCACACGAAACGACAATGTGGATGGAGACTCAAAGTCCCATCGACTGACACTGGTTTTGGGGCTGTTTCCCCTCTCTTTCTTACTTGCAGTTCTAATATGTCGATATCCCAGCCGTTTGTCTTCATTGGTCTGTGTTGTGGTAACGGTGACTGTGATATCCCGGTCCAGAGTCTCCATCGGCAGTTTGCTAACCTCCACCATGGCACCTATGCCTTGCTTTACACGAGTCCACATGCTCGGTCCTGAGCATATGGGCAATCATGTTGTAACTTTCGAAGCCACGGTCGGCAATGATAAGGTTCTTCCCATGGAACGCTCCGCGCTGCAACATCGTGATTAGCGCTTCCCTTTCATCGAATTGCGGGCGGGGTTGCAGCACGCAATCAGCATAGACCTTGTTGCACAGGTCAAACAACACATTGACATGGTATTGGTTGTAACCCTTGGGATTGTCTGGACTGGCGATAAAAGTTTCGGCGCTCGGGTCTCGAGGCACATTGAGGTCCGAACCATCGACGGCAAACAGTCGATACCCGTGAAGGGTCTTGCTATCGTCGCAAACCCGGTTAAACTTATGAAATAGGTCTTCGAACAGGCACGAAGACACCTTGCTGCGCTGTTGCACAAAGGCAGAGGGGGTCAGTGAAATGTCGCTGCGCTTGGCATACTCGTACAACTCTTTGTTAAGGGAACTGCCTTTCATCGACAAGACGAGCTTCGTGAACTCCATCAGGTTCAGCTTACGGTGCCGTGTAAAATCACGCCCAGGCTACTTGACATAGGAATCGGAGGCTGATGCTAAGTCCTGAATGCACCGACTCAGCTTCTCCTCGACCTGGTATGCAACCGACATAATACATCAACCTCCTTTCCATCTGCATTGGGGATTGGCAACCTCACTGATACTTATTTTAAACATTTGCAAGCTGTATACCACCCCAAAACGGTCGTATACGGTTTTACCCCTGTTTCCTGCTGTGCGAGGTCACGCTATCTTTGAGCAGGAACCTCTCTGTGCCTCAAGTCGGTCGGCGGTACGTACCCACAGGATGGCAGAACAGAGCGTAATTGCTTTCTCTGATGCCTCGCGTTCTGCGCGTGATTCGTAATTGGTCATGTGCCAGCGTAGGCACAGCGCCTCTTGGTCGGTGAGACGCATATAGCGGCTAATAAGAAAAAGGCTCTTTTCTCCATGGCCCAACGGGAGTTTCTCGTCAAACATGTACTCGGTGCGGCTTTGCCAATACCCTGCGGTATCTCGGTAATTTTTGGTGTATGCCCGATAGCTGTTCACCTTACAGACATCATGTAGCAACCCCACGAGCACAGGACTTTCGGGATGCTCCCACACAATGTTATTCTTCTCGGTTAGGTCTAGGAGGATCTGAGCCGTACCGACGGAGTGAGCCAAAAGCCCTCCCTCCCAAGCACCATGTGAACCCGTAGAAGCTGGGGCGATAAAAAAATCAGTTATACGAAGCCAGTGAAAAAAAGCCTGTGCACCGTCTCGGCTTATAAGGTTGAAGAGGGCGTAAAATTCTTTCATTGTTATAAACCACCTTCCAGTACTAAAATCCACAAAATGGTTCACTGAACCACTTATGCATGATTATAGTGGTTCAGTGGTTCACTGTCAATAGTTAATTTGTTGTGAAGTGCATCTTTACATCTCTGATTCACTATTATAAAATGCCTTTGAGGTGGATACATATGGCAACGGACAAGCAGAGATATACGGTATCTGTCGATGACGATTTGTTCAAGCGAATCGAAGACTTTCGGTTTGAACATCGATACGCGACGCGCTCTGAAGCAACTGTTGAACTCATCAAGTTGGGGCTTAATGCCATTTGCGTCGAGCATGCAACGCCAAACGGGGGCAGCCAAAAGAAAAAGGAAAGTAAGTGAGTTTATGCAAAAAGACTCCGTTCCGGATTTAACGCCCAGAACGGGTTTTTTTGTCTGATTAACGACAAATACCGACCACTACCGTAGGCTCTATCACGAGCCAGTGCAAACTAAAACGCCATCTGAGTGGTGGGATGTGTTAATAACATGCAGTTCAATTACCTGACTCTCCAGTAAACACAAGCCCTTATCATATGTCAGTTGCAGTATGCAACTCCTATAATATTTTTAGGAACTACAAAAGGCTGATTGCCATCAAAGTGGGTTAATTATGCCTTCTTTTGAAGCCTTTATCAAATAGGCAAATCCCGTACTGCTACGGCGTTCATTAACTTTGTTCCTATGATTCACGAATTGATAACCCACACCAATTGCAGAGACACCACCCAGTATTGCATATGATACTAAGGGAGATAAGGAAGCTGGCATGAACTTCTGGATCATTTGCTCTAAATCTATTGCAATAGACGGAATGCTGATAAGTGTAAAAAGACTTCCGAGAAGATAAGGAATACGATCCCCTTTGAACATTTTTTGGGCTTGCGTAATCTCACGCTGCCATGATTCTTTGAACTCTTCTGTTCTAAATTTCATCTCTTCAACACTTGAGCATCCAGATAAAATAGTTTCAAAGTCACGCAGTTCTTTTCTGAATTGTTGAAATTCTTGTTTTCGATTTTCTTTGAAATCCAATAATTGCTCAAATCCAACATCCATTGTTGGTTGAGGCAGGCAATTATTTAGTGCAAGGGAGAAACAAGTAGAATTAATTCGCGGTGTAGAACGCGTATATATGTCACGCTGCCTTTCAGCCCTGTCAGTCCCTATGACAATATCATCGGAATAGCATTTAACAGTGTATTCCGCTAGCGTACGCATATAAATAGCAGCAACTTTGCTATCAAATTCCATCCAACCATCATAGTTATAATCATTGACATACTGGTTATCTGCCAGATAATTGAGCAAGTTAGCAGGAATCTTTTTGTAATGAATCAGTTCATGTAGAGCGGGAGCATAAATCTTGTTTTTATGAATGCCAACCGTATGAGAACTTTGGTAAACTTTATTAGGATCTGTTTTGCGGTTTATATACTTAGAGTATCGATCAATACGTCGGACAATAGCACTTGCAAAATCAGTTGCATAGTCGGAATAGAATAAATTCTGAGGAAATATTGGCGTATAAAGTTTACGCTCTTTTAAGTATAGAATCTCAGGAGAAAAACTCGGGTAATTATCATATGGAACAATGGACGCAACTTTGTCCCAATAAAGGATGGCATTTCTAAGCCATTGTCCATCTTGAATATCGATAGTAGGATAATACAAAATCGTCTGTGCCATATTTTCTCCTTACTAAACTTAAGTGAAGGAATCATCCAGTTTAGCGGATACGTTACCCTGTGCTACATTCCCCCGTTATTCCGCCGAATAATTTCCCTCAATTCATCAACAGTAATCCATGGCCGGCGCTTGTGAAGCATGCTGTGACAATTAGAACAAACCAATCGCAGGTCGGTCACTTTCGTTTGTTCACCGCTCACATATTCAGAAATGGGTTTTGTATGATGGCATTCAATGAACCCATCTCCGAGACTTCCATATGCCACCTGAATATCAAAGGCGCATACAGTACACCTTAGCCCTTCACCGTTGCGTATCGCCCGCTCCTTTGCACTCTGGACTATATGGCGATTCCATTCTCGCATACGATGTAGACGATAAAGCACCTTCCCCTCACCACAGGCTTGCTCATCCTCATCAGGAGCGACCCACTCTAAAGCCTCTAAATCCCGATACCCGTTTATTATACTTTGTGCTACCTGATGGAGGTGTGCAGGATCGCTGGAGAACTCCTCCCAGACGATTGCATCCATTTTACTCCCATGTTCAAGCCCTACACCATTAAACTTAGGTCTAGCCGCCTAAAATTTAAGACTTTCATGGAAACCCCTGCAGTATTTCTGTATCCATCATATCGGTTCTGATGAATCGGTAAGGAATTAAGAACCTGGCTGAGGAAAATAATCTCAGAGCTTGACTCACAATTGGCTTCTTATAATGAAAATATAAGTCAAGAGCTAGAATTACTTCATCTCGTTCCCATGTCGGGTTTCTCGTTGGCATTTTTCATCCCCCGTACCACATATAGCCTTCGTCAGTCTTTGATAACCGTTTTTATTACTATATCTTTATAGAACCCCAAATCATACTCATACTCGTTAAATGTTCCGACAATCAAACCGCGATCCAGAAATGAGTTTCTCTCTTCACAGCAGGTTTCGGGAAGCAGGGTACAGGCATGACAAGCCGCCAGATTTAACGATTCTCGCCCCTGTCCGTGGCTGAGTATGCACACGGGATCATTGGAGCAGGTTTTGGCCCCGGTAATAGCTTTTTTGAATACTCTTGGAAAAGCATCCGGGCGACCCTGTCTTACAAGACCGCCCAAGGTTCCCTCGGAATCGCCGCTTGCGGTGTATATAAATATTCCTGCCATTTGCTTTCCTTCAGATGCTTCCGCACAATAAATACGCTCACACAACGAAGCGATGCTGTAACCACATTCGAAGCTCAGTTGTTTAATGAGCAAATGTGACAAGGTATGAAGCATAATGAACTTTGGCGTGATTGTGCGCGGATAAGATTGCCCGATAAACGACTGAGCATAATTGACATTGATTTGATCCGCTCTTTCAGCTATTTGCGGATTGGTTGTAATCCATTGGTCAATGTCGGATTGCTCAAACTCTATGAAAATCCCCTCGCCCCGAACTTCATATGCCGGATACCATCTGGTTTCAGGCTCTTTGATATGGACAAAGCCGGGGTCGTCTTTACGCATAACGGGATTGAGCCGTGAAAACCCGATCAGAGCATTCACCACACGAACTTTATCAATCAGCGATATGGATTTAACGTGAGGCAACTCATAATCCAAAACGGGCATAGCCTCTCGTGAAAACTCACCAAAGGAGCTTGTCGCACCCATTTCGCCGGTCAAAGCGGCATATTCTTCTGCACGGTACTGGACGCTCATGACATCAATTTCGGCAATGTCCTGTTCCAGCCATTTTCGACTCAGGATTGCTTCGACATCAGATTCACTTTCTCCGATTTCTATAGCAATTTCTTTTACCCAATCCATGAATTTTGTCTGCAAAATGACAACCCTCATACTGGGCAACTGAGACAAAGTAGTTTCGGCGTACTCGAAAGCTTGACAGTTGACGATTTTCAAATTGATTATATCGGCATAAGGCGGTATGACAAGCGAACTGTACACAACGGGGAAATACACTGACGACGAACCGCGCTGTACGGTTCTTGGATATAGAATGCATTTTTCTTTTTCGTGTTTGTGTGGATGGCCGCCCTGGCAACGGAACAGCGGGTCTTCGGCATCTTTATCCAAGTTTACAAACTTGTCTTTGTCAAAAGCTCCTTTCAGCGTAGCGAAGGCATGGCATTCTTCACAGGATACGCTCAGTCCTTCCAACCCCTCGGTGCCGGATGCACCTGTCTTGAAGCTGAGTTTGGGATTGGAACAGATCGGCTTTTTGGCGATTTTATGTACCCATTCTACCCACGGGAAATCGTTAATATGCCCGTTTTCACAAACGGCCACGATACGGGCGACGACCAAATCCTGGCGACAATCCAAACATTGCATATGTTTTACCATATATGCGTCGGATTGTTGAGACCTTTGGTTTGCCCTGCGTCTATATTCGTATAGCCATTTTGATATCGGTTGAAACCTGCGGCACTTGGAACAAAAATACCACTCGGGAAATCTGGCGTATGAAATATCTGTCGGCACGGCAAAGAAATCCACGCCGAGAGCTTTGGCAAACCTCTCGTCCTCGATCTTGGCTTTCCCACTCCAGTATTCTGGGGCGGCGGTCATCATCGTTTGATCCGGGAAATCAACCATCGCTCCGACCCCGTATTGGAGAACGGCTTGGGAAGCTCTTACGGAATGAGTAACTTCGTTTAGACTGATTTTTTCGGCAACTTGCTTAGCCATTGTCTACCTCCCAGATAACGACTTTGCCCCGAACCGGGGTGTCAACGTTTCTCATTGACGTTAGTGTTTCAAACGAGGCATCTTTCCCCGGAGAATTATATTGCTTTAACAAACGCCGCTCGGTGCCGGAATATGGTGCGACAATGAACTTGTATCCGAACCCAAACGGAACTTTCTTAGCCTGAGAATCGCGCGCGATTCTTTGCCACGAATGAAAGAATTCATTAATCTCAGACTCAATGTCCGAAATATCATCGCGCAGTCCGTTATTTGCACGATTGTTGATATTCCTGACTCGGTCTAAGACAAACTCCTTGACTGCCCGAATATCGGCTGCGAAATAGTCCTCATCAAACTGTATGGCATCCCTATCTTGAACTAGAGCAACCCGATCACGGTGACGCATTATCGATGTCAGAACGGCATGAAGCGCACGATCTCGGGCTGGCTTGGAGAAAGGTGTAGCCCCGGTCGGCTCGACAAAGCGATAAAACGATTCGTGATAAGGCTTAAAACGCTCATAATGTGAACGGTCACGGCTTTTTGTCGCATCGTACTGGACAAACACCGCACCCGGGAAAGAACGTCCGACACGGCTGGATGCCTGAATGTACTCGCTGGTTAACTTCGGTTGTCCCACCATGAGCATAACATTCAGCCTTGCAACGTCTATTCCGACTGATATCATGTTTGTGGCGAGTAAAACGCTTGAGGCGTAGCGATGATTTTCCATATTATGTGCCGAATACTCGAGCTTCTCGAGTTTATCAAGCGTTTCGTTAAGCCCCGTGGTGGTAACGCGGCTCGTAAGCTCGTCAGCCTGTACGATGAGTCTCCTCGAACGGAACATTCTGTTTGCCATACGGACTATAAAGTCCTTCACGTCGTCGTCCACAAGTGTGGAGGCCTTGCCCAAATCCTTCAGGCTGTTGAAGTATACTGTAAGAGTCCACAATTTGTCTTTGACCGAATCTGGGAGCCTCATAACGTAAACCGTTTGTAACAAAGCTGCCATAGCTCTGATTTCAGTCATTGCCTTTGTTTTCCCCGAAGGCATGATTCCGATATACCTACGTCCGAATACACCGTCTTCCAGTGATACTTCCCGCTCACGGGCAAAAAACGAATCGTCGGCATTCAGTCCAGGCGCGGGAAACTGAACCACATCACGGTCATAAAGCACGGAGCACTGTTCTTTCGCCCTACGGATAGTAGCCGTGGAAGCGATTATCTTTGTTCTAATGCCTTTCTGCGAACACAGGGCATCGACGGCGGTTTCATACAAACCGACGATTGTTCCAAGCGCACCCGAAATCAGATGCAACTCGTCCTGAATGATTAGCTCTGGGGCACGGTTATTGCGACCGGCGGCGAAGAAAGCACCGGCATTGCCGTTCCAAGGTATCATGGCGAACTTATCCACCGTACCGAAAAGAAGAGTCGGCGGGGTTTCATATAATTCTTCGTCAATGATCTGAATCGGCAAACGCGCTTCAAAGGGGCAAGCCTCGTGTGTGCAATGGAGATAAAAATGCTTGTTGTTTTTCAGCGCATAACCCCATTGCCCAACGAGCTTTTTATCCTCGACAGACTTGATCATTTTGGTGCCGCACCACGGACATTTTAGGACTTGGAATTTATTGTGGCGTTCCAACGCATAACGTATATTCGAAGTGGCGGCTCCGAGCAACTCGTCCAGATGGGCTTTGGCACTATTTTTGTTACCTATATTTTTGTTCGGGATATGCGTACCGCCAATCCAGAGCCCGATTGTTATCGGCTCCGTCCCCAACGAGTAAGAGGGATATTTCTTTGCCTTATCACTCCTAATATATTCACAGGCACAAATCAACGTGGCGGCTCTGGTGAATTGTTGAGCCGCGAGCAAACGCAGGGTATAGCGCATGATGACGGCGGTTCCATTCGAATCCGCCAGATAAACCAGCCTTCGATAAAATATGGTAAACGCTGTCAATCCAAGATATGCTTCCGTTTTGCCACCGCCCGTAGGAAACCAAATCAAATCCACCAAACTGCGGTCGGGGGAATCGTCTTTGACGATAGAGTTAATGTCCATCAACAGGAACGCAATCTGGAACGGTCTCCATATAGCGTTGCCGTCATCGCTTTTATAGTAATCCATATTGCGCAGGAGAGAGAAAATCTGTGCATCTCCCGGATATCTTTCCTTGTCGGATGTCTTCTCCTGCATACCCAAATGCGTTCTCTGCATAAACATAGCTCGGTTGGCAAGCAGAAATGCGGTGTAGGCCTGATTATTTGTTTCGAGTGTCCGAATGCCATCATACATTCTCGCATAAGCCTTTCGGCATTCAGCGATATTGGCGGCGGCGGCTGACATGTAGCGCGGATCAAGTGTTTTTGCCACTGTTCCCAGATTGTTTACCCACGCCTCGTACAAACCCACAAGTCCTTTCAGTGCGGACAGTTTTTGAGATTTATCCGAAGTATCCAAATCCGAAAGGTGTTTCATGGACAGTTGGGCCGTCGTAACATTGTCGTTTTGAGGCAAGTCAAAGCTCATCTGTGGCACTTCGGATTGGGGAAAATACTCACTCCAAAGGCTGCCGTTTCCGTTGCTGTCAATACTCCAGTCAACGGCAACTCCAAGTCCTGTTCCGTATATCTTCTTGTTTCGGTACATCAACTCAAGCGAGCACTCTTCTTCATCCATGCCCGATTGATCGGCGTACAGGTTGGTCTCCACAAAAACGAAGCTGTTATCGTCGGATGAAACCTCTACCTTAGGCTGAAAAAGGCAACGATAATCTTTTGCTGGTATTTCGGCCAAGCCATTAACAAACATTATCGTAATCGACCAGAGTCCTTGGCGCACTTTTGTTCGTAAAGCAGTTATTTTAGCGGAAGTGCCGTCGAGTTCCCGGTTGCAATCAATATAGTCTCCGCCGGCAAAATCTAGTTCGAATCCAACTTCATGCGGCTCACGCACAAATCCACTTTTGCAGAAATCGGCAAAGCGATATGCGGCGTTTATTAGATTATCGGGAATGTCGTGCCTAACGGAAGAAACATCCTTAACTTTCACGGAATCAATGAGATGCAACACCTGGTTTTCTTTGTCATAGGTGATTTTGTGTGACATTTGAACCGGAACAGAGTAATCGTCGGGATTATCGGGATAAAACGGAATGATGCAGTCCGATATCTTGGCTCTCCTGTAAGTCGCAAATGAAGCTTTGCCCCGGACGATATCGGCATTGCCTTCCACAAGGAATGTTATCCCCATGGATGAAGGCATATATTGCGCAGATAATCCCACTTCTTCGTCAAGATTTTCATCTGCGGTCTCATCATTTTCGGCAAACCTGTCGGCCTTGGTTTCGCCGGTCAGGCCCTGTGTATCCTTGTCGGGATTGTCCTGCACCGCTTCATCAGTGTCATCCGCACCATCACCCGCCAAAGGAACGGTCTCATCATTGTCCTGATTCACTTGATTTCCCTGCGGATACAAGATTCCTACAGAATAACGTGACATGGGGCTGCTGGATATAAGTTCATGCTCGGCATCGGGAACGGAAAACTCCGACCCCGGTCCCAATAATTCTTTTTTTACCAGATCGATATATTCGTCGCGGGCGTCTATCATCTGCTCTCTGATTTCACCGGTAGTCATAGCGCAACCTCCATATCGTTAATCGGTCTATTGGTGAAAGTAGCCGGAACAGACGCCTGCTTGTCCAGAATGGACACATCATCCAGTTCGAGTGTTTCAGACAAGCTTTCTACATTCTTAAAAATGAACTCAGATAACTTATCGCCCGTCGGCACAAGACCGTTGAATTTATCAACTATTGCCTTTCCGATTAACTTCAAGATATTTTTGCGCTGTCTGCGCACAAGTTCGCACGCTTCAAAGTAAGCATGGGTGTTTTCAAGGAGAAAAGGATCTTGAGTGAGATTTGCGATCTGCACCAGCGTGTTTTCCTCTCTCGGGCCGACAATATGGCTATCTTCGATCAACCATTGCCGGACGGATACTTCCTGAATCGACAAGCCAAAGCTTCTCAGCCTTTTTGTTACATCCCTATAGGAAAGTCCATGTTTGTCTTTGTATTCGCGCAAAGCCAATTTCCAATATTGGGATTTCTCCGTTGCCTCAAGGACTTCGTCGGATAATCTACTCGCATGTTGCAATTGGCTGTATATATAATCCACCATGTTTTTTGTGTTGTCATCACGCTTGGCAAACACAATAATATCGCCGGACCGAAGGGAATCCACATCCTTTTCCAAAACAGTTCCTGCCGCTTCGTCAAATACGAGGGCTTGGTAATAACGGGTAAACAGTATTTGTTCACCGTTCAGAAAATATCCGACGGCATAAACATCCGTAGACGGGGCAGTGCCGGAATAGCCAGATATCCTTTGAGCGAAAGAATGCACATCAAATGAAGTTATCGTATCGATGTATTGATTCAAATCGCTGTCCTTGGCAACAACGGATTCAACATCGTAAATCTCGGCATCATCGGCCGGTTCGTCTTCATCGATTCTCAAACTAAGTCTGGTGTTGATGATCTTTTCGAATAAATCAGCTTTCCGTTTCTTGTGCCTGAAAAATCGATCTTCCCCGTCATAAAGCAAAACGAGAATATCAGATGCGGCACGACACTTAAGTGGGTTGAAGTGTGTTCCCGAAAAATCTCCGGCTACAATGATGACATCGTATCGTTCTGAGCCATTGAAGCGGTTTGCCGTCACGATTGCAGTGCATTTTTCGCTTATAGCGATATCTGCTTTCAAGATATCCGTATAGTACGCTTTCGGAACGACTATGGCTATTCTTCGCCCTACATATTTGCCGAGCAAGTCCTCAAGCGCATTGTATTTTGGGCAAGTCATCAAGGCCGAATGATACATGCGGTCAATAGCATCAGCGACAATAAGAAACTGGTCCACCAGTTCTATCGGCTTGTCCGCCAGTTTCCATAGCTCTTCGAGCTTCGCGGAAGGAGCGATTACCCTCGAAGTTAACTCGCCATTCTCCAATGCCCGATTCAGGCGCTCCAGCGGAAAAACAGCCGTCAATATCAGATTAAGCAACGCGTATGCTGTGATGATAAAATCATCTTTTTCTTGGCTTCTGATATCAGAGTGTTTTATCGTAAAAAGAGCGTTCTTCAGGACTTTTATCTCCTGCCAAGAACACATGCCGCCAACGGTGACAGGAGAAACAGTATTGTTGACAATGTTTTCGATTTGGTTATCCAATTCGGCTGTCAAACGATTTTTTACTTTCGGAAGCTCCGAATGCTGAAGCAAAAACTCCTTTGTGCATACAAATATTGAAGCCTCATCCTGTGCTTCGATGATATTCTGCACGACGTCCGAGTCGATGGGCACAGTAAGCATAGAGTATATCAGCGATTTGCGCTCGAGCAATTCGGTGAGCTCCGAATTACCATTTGAGACGACATCTGTGCCAACAACCATAAAGCCGACCGTTTTATTGCCGCTCTTGTCCAACACCAAATCCCGAGCAGCAGAAATTCTGGATGTAATCTTCAGACTCGGCTCGGTTTTAGCAGGGTTTGCCCCATACTGATGTTCTTCCAAATTGGATGTATAGTACGAGGCGGTGACAAGATCAAGCAAACCGATTGACTTGCCCTCCCCATATTCCACACGTACTCCGTCGGCAATACGCTTGAAAGCTTCCCGGTCAGTCACGATAACCGCGGAAACGCCTATGACACTCGGTATTGATGCAATAGGAACCTCAAACAAGTAAGAAATAAACTCATTACGGTTGGATTTGATTCTCTTGATTCCCCGTCCGTCGGTACGGGTGGATGTTCCATTATACGGAGATATGTGGTTCCAGCGGTCCCTCGGAACATAGTCCTTCGAAGAAGTTGAAGGTTGTTCAAGCACAGCATAAAAGGCACCATCAAAATCAGAATCTTGGAATTTACTGTCGGCAAATCCACGCCAAAGACGCCGCTCTTTGACTTTATCGCCCGACAGAAGTACGATTTGCCCATCCTCGAAAGAACCGATAACATCATCGTTATCGGTTTCGTTAAGAGCCAGACATCCCAGAGCAGCAATCAAGAAAGACACGACATCAAAGCACACTGACCCAGTATGCTGGGCAACCGCCAATGAATGACCTTGTCCACCAAAGGACGATGCAACAAATTCGGCATACTTTTGAACGATCCGCTCCTTTGAAATCAGCGAATCTTCAAAGTAAATGTTACACTTATCCATTAAGCGGAGGAATGCCTGTTCGTTAGTCACCGGCATCACCTATGCCTTGTCTGTCCCCATCGCAGAGGATGTCGAAGCACTCCCTCATAAAACATGCCATTTCTTCAACCGCAGGAATCGTCACCGAATTTCCAAACTGCTTGTATTTCTGAACATCTGGCATGCCTTCTGGGAAGGAGAATCTTTCTGCACCGGTTTCATCTAAAAAGCCATAGTTTATGAAGCCCTGCAATTTACCCCATTCCGTAGGAGTCATCACACGGATACCTTGGTCGTTGAGCGGTGTTTTTTTGCCTTTGATTATCCTCCCGGCGACTCCTTCACGGGGATCGCGAATTAGGTTGCGCTCTCTGCCAGAACCGCCCGTCGCTAAAATCGTATTGGCAATCGGGTGTTCAATTTCAGGCTCGTTGATGACTCTGTACCCGAATCCGTATCCCCGTCCTTCCTGCCTCGCGCGGTGCCTGATAAGAGTTTCAAAATATCCGGAAGCCATGTAGTACTTTGGATCGACATTTTGCTCCAACAAACCGTTTAAGTCTACGTACAACTGTTGTTCCCGACTGTTTGGCAATTGTTCCGGTAGGAGTATCAATCTTTCTGGCTTGAAACGTTCTCTATCAAATCCGATTATGTATGTACGCGGTCGATTTTGCGGAACGCCAAACGCTCTGGAGTTCCGCACAAAATCCCTGGGCACATATTTCGGTGTACCATCTTTGTCCAAAGTAACGCCGATTACTTTGTATTGCAGTTCTTTTTCCAGTGTTTTTATAATCAATTTAAAGGTTTCCCCTTTATCGCGGGTAACCAAATGGTCGACGTTTTCAAGGAAGACTGCTGCAGGACGTGTACGCTTGATGATGTCAGCGATATGGAAGAAGATTTGTCCCTTTTCTTCATTTTCGAATCCCTCGCCGAGGCCGACACGACTGAAGGTCTGGCAAGGGAATCCGGCTAACAATATATCGTACTCAATTTGCTCAACGAGTGCTTTGAACGCATCTGTCGTTAAGTCATTTTGGGGGTTTACACCGAACAAATGCGTATATGTCTTGCAAGCATAATCGTCTACCTCAGCGGACAAAACCGTTCTTATGCCCATACCGAGCTCAAATCCTCGACGAATTCCGCCGATTCCGGCGCAGAGATCGATGACTCTAAACGGTTGAACCGGAGCAACTCTTAAGATAGCTTCGATTTCATCGACACAAGCGGTGACGTCTCTTATGATTTCTTTGCCCCAAAACCGCAAAACCTGCCAGCCGGCATCTCGTAACGTTTGAGTCACATAACCATCTCTGGCGATATTCTTTTCAATCTTGGGAATCCAAAATTGCTCGTGTCTCTTAAACTCTTTTTTTTGGCATTCCCAGTCATATCCGTGCCAAAACTCGGAATCGCAGAATATCGCAATTTTCCTGGCGGGGAATGCAATATCTGGGTTTCCTTCGACCAATGTATCGTTAGCGACAAAAGTGGTAATACCCCGACGAACCAATTCTTCGCGAAAAAGGGTTTCGATCTTTGTGTTACGGTCGCGTATGCGACTCATGTTATAGCTTATTTGTTCTTGTGTGCGCTGAGCCACAACGCGTCCTCCTTCATCAGTGATGACTTATATCAAGCCAAAGTGAACATCCACATTATTCGGCCCAAATGATACGAGTCTATTGGGTTGCAGGTTTATGCAAACTCTTAGGCAATTGCTTTTATTATTATAAGGAATTATAAAATATTATACAACTCAAAATGTGTAATATATTGTGATCGGAACGATCTTCACATTTTTATAGACCAACCCGGCTGACTCGAATATAAACGCTCCCCCATCGCTAGCTGTGTGTTATAGATAAACGCTCGCTCATCACCAGCTGCGTGTTATAGACAAAATAAGTAATCTACCAATACTAGGCGAATCGGCAATTAACAAAATGTTGGGGAACCATGGAACATAAAAAAGAGACCCCCCTCATTTCACATATGAGGGGGGGAGACTGGTATGCTGGCAACTAAGTAGCTTAACTTAATGACATTGCGGTGGGCAACCCCTTTCTTCATAAATAATACGGCTGGTACAGTCCGTCTGCCTGCTCCCGGTGCACGCGGAGCCGCTTCGCCAGAAACTCCCCGATGTGCCCCACGGCGTGCCGCGCCTCCGGCAAAATCGCCGTGAGCGCCTGGAACACATGCCAGAGCTCCGGCCACACCTGCAGCGTGGCCTCCACCCCGGCCTCGCGGGCCCTTTGCGCCAGCGTGACCGAGTCGCTCAGCAGCACCTCCAGCTCGCCGGTCTGTATGAACAGCGGCGGCAGCCCTGCCATGCTCCGCTCCAGCAGGCAGACGCGGTCACGGTCCGGCTCATTGCCGAAATATTGCCGGCCATCGGCCATCAGGCTCACCAGATCGATGGAGGGATCGTCGTCCTGCATGCTCACATGGGTCTCGCCGGCATAATCCACCACATCCAGCCAGGGGGAAAGCAGCACGGCGGC
>JAEYYW010000165.1 GCA_023428265.1 Bacillota bacterium
GAAAAGCTCCACCGGCTCGCCGTCTCCCCGGTGGAAGAAGCCCGCGCCCCTCACCGGCTTGCGCGGCGCCACATGCAGCACGCCATAGTCCCAGTTGGGGTAGTAAGCGCCGGTGTGCCCGGCGGAAATCAGCTTGCCAAAGGTGCGATAGCCCGGCGGCAGGCTCGTGGGGCTGGCGCTGTCCAGAGCGCCGTCCAGCGGCCACATTTCATAACCGTGCTCCTCGGTGGCCCGCCACACAAAGGGGCAGTCCAGCTTCATGTCTCTGGCCCAGGGCAGCGCGGCGGAGCTCCAGAACCGGAGCGGCAGGGCTCTGTCGGCGGTGTTCACAATCCGCACCGACTGATCCAGCGCCGCCCGCCCGGGCCGCAGCGTCAGCTCCACCTGCCAGGCCAGCCCGTCACAGAGCACGGCGCCCAGCGTCACTTGCCCGCTGCCGCAGGCCAGCAGGCCCGAGTGGGCGTTCACCGGCCCCTGCTCCTCGGGCAGCGCCCCGCAGGCGATGCGGAAGGCCAGGCCGCCGGGGCCGTCTGCCTGTTTCAACGGCGCAAAAAGGTCGCGGCCGGCCAGCTTGTCATAAAGCGCGGCCACACGCCCGCCCAGGCCCGGCAGAACAGTGAGCTTCAGATACTCGTTTTCCATCTCGATGGCCCGAAAGCGTGCGGGGGCCAGCTCATCCTCCAGATGGCAAGGGGGCGGCGCGGCAAGAGGGGCCACCTGTTTCTGAAAAATCGGCGGGTTGGCCGCACCGGCCGGTTTTTTGGGGGTCATGAGCTCAATCGTGGTTTCCCGCAAGCAGACGTCCATGTCTCATCCTCCTGGGATATTCAGGAATATTATAAACTATTTTGAATGATTCTGCCAAAGAAGATGGGTCCGCGTATGGGTAACAGCATACCTGTGAATATTGGTTAAGCCAGTCAAAGGTTTTATAATCGTGATAATTTTTTATAATGAGGTGTAAATGAGCCTTTTGGCAAAAAATACTGGCAATATTGTGATTGGAAAGAAGATCCCATGGGCTTTGGCCATTGGGTTTGGTTGGCTAGATCACTATATTCAGTCATCACCATGATTGAGCAGCGCTTGAACGGGTTGAATATTATCGCTTGGAGCCTATACGCGGTTTGTGAACGCACATAAACGATTAGAGGCTGACAATCATTCTCAACAAGTTGCTTGCCCTTCTTCCCGTTTGCATTCCCCCCGCTCTCTTCCGTATAATAAGGGCATCCAACAAATCGGACGTGACCAATGAAAACCACGCTTTCCCTCGGCGATAAAACATTGACCCTCCCCGCCTTCTTCCCCGATGCAACCCGGGGCTTTCTGCGCTCCGCAGCACCTGCGGACGCGCTGGCCGCCGGCGTGCAGGGCATGGAGATGAGCACCTGGCACCTGATCGGCTCGCCGGGGGCGAGCCTGATCAAGGCCGCCGGCGGGCTGCACGCCTTCACCGGCTGGCAGGGCCCCATTTTGACCGACAGCGGCGGCTTCCAGGCCTGGTCGCTGGTGGCAAAGGACCCTTCCAAGGGCCGTATTGACAAGGCCGGCATCACCTACCGCGATGAGCGGCGCGGCAAAAAGGTGGAGCTCACGCCCAGGCGCTGCATCGCCGCCCAGCTGGACATGGGCAGCGACATCGTGCTCTGCCTGGATTGCTGCACCGACCCGATGGCGCCCCGCGCCGAGCAGGAAAAGGCGGTGGAGCTGACGGTGCGCTGGGCGGAGGAGTGCCGCCGGGAGTTTGACCGGCGCACCGAAACATGGGAGCGCAAGCCGCTGCTGTTCGCCGTGATCCAGGGCGGCAACGAGATGGACTTGCGCCGGCAGTGCGCCGACGCGCTGATCCCGATGGGCTTTGCCGGCTATGGCTACGGCGGCTGGCCGCTGGACCGCGCGGGCAACCTGCTCTATGACCTAATGGCCGCCACGGCTGCCCTCATGCCGGACAACACCGTGAAATACGCGATGGGCCTGGGAAGGCCCGAGGAAATTGTGAAGCTGAACCGAGCAGGATACCAGCTGTTTGACTGCGTGATCCCCACCCGCGAGGCCCGCCACGCCAAGCTCTACGCGATGAACGGCAAGCCCCTTTCGGCCGATGGCTTCTATGACGCCGTCTATATCAACAAGGAAAGCATGGCGCGGGACTTCCGGCCTGTGGAGCCAGGCTGCCCCTGCGCAGCCTGTCAAGGCCACAGCCGGGCCTTTTTGCACCACCTGTTTGCCTGTGAGGACCCGCTGGGCCTGCGGCTTGCCACCGTGCACAACCTGAGCTTTTTTGCCCGCCTGATGGCCCGTATTGCCGATGAAACCTGATCTGGAGCAAGCCCTCATTGAGAAGGTGTGCGCCTCCAAGGCCGGGCGGGAAATCGACCCCGCCGTGGTGAGCGCCGCCGTGCGCTGGGCGCTGGCCCGCTTTAGCCCCAAGGATGCCGAAAAGGCCGCGAAAACCCGCCTGCACCAGCTCTACGGCAGCTATGTGGGCGAGGGCTGGGCAAAGGCCGCCGCCAAAACACTGGCGCTGCTGGAGGCCGGGGCTCTGCCGCCGCAAGACGCGGCCATGCGGCTCATGGCGCTGCACGGCTCCACAGCCGAGCGGCTGGAGCATATCGGCGAATGCTATGAGCGCATCTTTGAAGCTTGCGGCGCACCTAGCTCGGTGCTCGATGTGGCCTGCGGCCTCAACCCGCTGGCCTTCGTGCTGCCGGGCATGCCGCAGGCAGCCCTCACGGCGCTGGACGCCGGGCAGGACATCGCAGCCCTGCTGAACCGCTTCTTCGCCGCCGCCCCATTACCCCGCGCTCATGCCGAATCGGGCGACGCAATGGCAGCGCTGCCCGCCGGGCCTTATGACTTGGCGCTCGTCCTGAAGTTCCTGCCGCTGGCCGAGCGCATTGAAAAGGGCGGGGCGCTCCGGCTCCTGCGGGCCATCCCGGCCCGGCGCGTCGTTGTGAGCTTCCCCACCCGGTCGCTCTCCGGCCGCAACGTGGGCATGGAGAAAAACTATTCGGAGTGGTTTGAGGCTTTGGGGTTTGAAGGGGAGATCCTGGAGCGGTTTGTGTGCGGGGGGGAGGTTTATTATGTTGTGGACTCTCCCTATCCCCGGCCGTGACATCCTGAACCCCCTTGTCGATTATACCGATCGACATTCCCCCTTTGAAGAGGGGGATAGACCTCAGGACAGGGACAAGTAGTGGTTCGAAACTGATGAATGTATGAGAAAGGACATTTTACGTATGGACGTTCAGCACTCAGCAAGCTTAACCCGCTTTTATTCTGATTTTTTAGATGCCAAAACATGGGCACAACGAAAAGACGGGGTCCCACTCGAACTACTAGATAATCTATCTGCTGAAGAATTGAAGATTGCGGAAATGGAGCTGATAAGCGTTGTTAGTATACATGATTATTGGCCAATTCGAGGATTAGGACACATCAAGTCTTCTGCATCTTTGCCCAAACTGTATGAATTGCTTTCTCAAGGCAATGACAATATTCGAGTATTCTTGGCGCATGCTATTTTTTTGATTTGCCAAGACGCGGAAATGCTTGAAATAGTAATCAACGAGACACGTTCATTGGCAGAAAAACTGCCCAAATCCGAGTATTATTTGATTGATATTATCAATTTGCTTCCAGATTTTAATGATAATAGAACCAATCAGACACTACTGGATTTCTGTGATAGCGATCACTATCTGATTGCGTATAATGCAGCGCGCGTATTAGGTCACTCAACCGATGATATCGTGAGTAAAGCTCGCGCCGGCAAGTATAAATACAACTATTAGCCAACAAAAGTGCTATGTGCAAGATGCTAATTACACCCACCAGCATATTAAAAAGGGCGGGGTAACAACCCCGCCCTTATCTTCGCAAACCCTTAACCCCTATGAAACACTTCCTGCCCATTGATAAACACCCGCTGCGCCTTCACGCGCCAATCCAGCGGGTTGCCGTTGAAGAGCGCAATGTCCGCGTCCTTGCCAGGCTCCAAGCTGCCCACGCGGTCGGCAATGCCGGTGATCTCAGCGGCGTTGATCGTGATGGCCTCCAGCGCCGTGCGCTCATCCAGCCCCTCGCGGACGGCCAGCGCCGCCGTGACCGGCAGGTATTGCAGCGGGATCACCGGGTGGTCGGTCATCAGCGCGAACTTCACACCGGCCTCCTTGAGGATGCGGGGCGCATCGTAAGTCAGGTTTTTGAGCTCAATCTTGCTGCGCTCGGAGAGCAGCGGCCCGATGATCACCTTCACATTTTCCGCCTTCAGAATATCGGCGATCAGATACCCCTCGGTGCAGTGCTCCACAGAGAAGTCCAGGCCGAATTCGCGGCCCACGCGGATGGCCGTAAGGATATCATCAGCCCGGTGGGCGTGGATTTTCACCGGCAGGCTGCCATCGAGTGCGGCGGCGATCACTTCCTTGCCCAGGTTGCGGTCCGGCGGATTCTCGCCGCTTTGCTTCTTCTTGTATTCCTGCGCGGCCACCATCGCCTCGCGGAAGACCGCTGCCGTGCCCATGCGGGTGCTGGGCAGCTTCTTCTGCTCACCATAGGCCCGCTTGGGGTTTTCGCCCAGCGCGGCCTTGAGGGCCAGCGGCTCCTTCAGAATCATGTCGTCAACACGGGTGCCCCAGGTTTTCACGGCGGCAAACTGCCCGCTGATCACGTTGGCGCTGCCGGGGCCGGTGCAGGCAGTGGTCACGCCAGCCTCGCGGGCCTCCTGAAAGCAGCGGTCCACCGGGTTGATCGCGTCAATGGCGCGCATCTGCGGCGTCACCGGGTCGGTGGCCTCGTTGCCGTCGGCGCCCTCGTCGCCCATGCCGTCTTCCCACATGCCCAGGTGGCAGTGGGCGTCCACAAAGCCGGGCAGCGCCCACAGGCCGGTGGCGTCGATCACCTGCGCCCCGGCGGGCGCCTGCAGGCCCTCGCCCACAGCGGTGATCTTTTCACCGTCAATCAGGATGTCTCCGCAATCAAAGTCTTTTCCTGCCATGGTGAGCACTTTGGCGTTTTTGATAAGGATCATCAGTTTCCTCCTATTGTTGTACTATTCACTGCCGCTATGGCAGGCCGGGTTTTCACAGATCCGTCAGGTATGGCCTGTTTCAGCCGCTTCTTTGCTATGCGCTTTCGCTCTGGTAATGATCAGGATAATGGTCTTGGCTGCAAAAACCGAAAGCAGCGCCGGGCAGACCAGCAGAATCAATATGCCAAGCTCAGGATTGTTGCCAAGTATCACAGGCCATGGTGTCTGAAAGATCATTGGCAAAGAGACGAGCGCGGCCAGCGGCAGAGCGCCGTCCAGCAAGGCATAGGAGATGACCGCGGCCGCCCTGCGGCCTTTGCCGCGCGCAAGATTCCTGCGGAAGCGGCTGATCCAGAAGAACCTAAGCGCCAGAAGCAGTATGACTGCGCCCAAAGCAACGGTGTTGATCCACTTGCTGCCATACCCGGCCGTGCGCTGCGGCAGCCCGGTGTGCATCTCCAGCATCGCCGCGATATCGTTTGCGATGGTCGCCGCGTTGAGGGGTGGGTCATAGGCTCCGTTCACGCAGTTTGTCAGCACGATGATCGCCCTTTTGCTGTAGGGGTTCACCATCAGCATGGTGCTGAAGTTGGATGACCTGCCCTCATGCCCATAATACCCCTGGTAGCCGCCGACCGGCCCGCTCTCCGGCATCCAATAAATGCCGTAACGGGGAGTGCTGTTGTCATATTTCTCAAAGGGAGGCTTTTGCTCCGGCAGAGGATTCTCTGCAAACACCGATTTGCCATTGAGATAGCCATTGTTCAGATATAGCTTTGCGAACTTTGCCAGATCCTCGGCGCAGGTTTGCTGGAACCCTGCGGGTGTCATCCCCTTCGGCTGGGGGATGTCCAGGGGGATGGGGATTCCATAGGCCACAGAGTAGCCCGCGGCGCTTCCATCCTTCCGGGCCTCAGCATCGTGCAAATAGCTGTGCGCCATCCCGAGTGGCTCAAACACATTGCTTTGAATATAGTCCTCATAGGGCATGCCGGAAACAGCTTGTATCACCAACCCCAGGAGGACGAAATTCAGGTTGCTGTATTCCTCGCTGCTTCCGGCGGGATGCGCCGGATGCACGCTTTTCAGCCTTCGGACAGCGTCTTCCAGCGTCAGGTTCGGGTCATAGAGCCAGGATTGAGTGCCGGACTCCCTGGATAACCCGCTCTTGTGGCTGATCAGGTCGCCTATCGTGATCTGGCTGGCAGAACCAGGGTCTGCCAACTCAAACCACGGGATATAGGCCTGCACCGGTTCGTCATAGTCCACCTTTCCCTGGGCGGCCAGCTGCCGGATGGCAAAGGCGGTAAACGTTTTGCCGACGGAGCAGATTGTAAACGGAGTCTGTGGGGTCACGGGCCGGTTCCCACCTGCCACACCGTATCCCTTCAGGAAAATGGTTTCCTCTCCCTGAACAATGGCGATGGCCACACCGGGGATTTTTCCGGATGCCCTGACCTGATCGATATACTGATCGATCGCAGGCTCCATGCCATCCTTCTGCACTCCATCGGCAATAGCGGCCCCTGCCGGCACCCCTGCCAATGCAAAGCACAGCAGAATGCTTATGGGCTTCAACAAACAATGAGACATACAACCCCACCTTCCCAATGGCGCTATCCGGTTGTTTATCATTCCATTGTCAGCATTGGGCTAGAGCACAACCTCCATCGCCCCCGGCTGCCGCACGCTGAGCACCGTGCAGGCCTTCGGCCCAAACACGCGCTCCATCCCTTCCAGGTAGTCCATCAAAACAGACTGCGGCACAAACGCCTGGATCGTGCCGGCGAAGCCGCCGCCGTGCACGCGCCACGCGCCACGGCCCCGCAGCAGTTTTTCGCTGATGGCCAGCGCCAGCGTGACGCCCTGCTCGGTGGAGCCGCCCACGGCGCAGTTTTGCAGCAGCTTCCAGGAGCTTTCGCCGGATTGGATCACATGGGAGAAAAACGCCTCCATGTCTCCGTCGATGAGCGCCTGCACCTGCATGGTGACGCGGTCGTTGTCGCCGAAGAAGTGCATCGCCCGCAGCAGTGCCCGGTCGGAAACCCTCTGCCGGAGCTTCGGCAGCTGCCGCCAGAACTGGTCCTGATTGACGCGGCGGAGCTTGTCAGCGCCAAGGGCTTCGGCCACGGCGTGCATTTCGCGGGGGATGGCGGCGTATTCATCGGTCAGGTCCGCATGGCTGCCGCCGGTGTCGGTCACGACCAAATGGTAGCCGGTGCCGGCAAAATCAAAGGGCACCTTCTTCACCTGTGGCTGCGTGTCGTCAGCAAAGTCGATGGCCACCAGCCCGCCCACCGACGAGGCCATCTGGTCCATCAGGCCGCAGGGCTTGCCGAAAAACACGTTTTCGGCGTAGCGGGCGGTCTGGGCCCGCACCTTGGCGTCCATGTCGCTTGTGTTGAAAAGGCCGTCCAGCACCGCGGCAATGAGCACCTCGAAAGCCGCCGAAGACGACAGCCCCGAGCCCCGCAGCACAGTGCTGGTGACCCAGCAGTCAAAGCCGCCGATGCGAAAGCCCAGCTCGGCCATGCGGGCGGCCACGCCCCGGATCAGCGCCGGTGTGGCGCCGGTTTCTTCCGGCACCGGCTGCAGCACCGAAAGGTCCACCACAAACTCGCCGGCAAAGCCCTCGCTCCGCAGGCGGATCACACCGCTGCCATTGGGGCGGGCGGCGGCCAGTGTGTCCAGCGACACGGCGGCGGCCAGCACCCTTCCAGCGTTGTGGTCGGTGTGGTTGCCACCGATCTCGGTGCGCCCCGGTGCTGAAAAAATGCGATAGGCGCCCTGGCCGTAATGGCGGAAAAACTCCTTTTCCAGCCTGCCGTATCGCGCCGGCGCGGTTTTTACACCGGAAACGCCATAGAGCGCCTGAAATAGTTCAAACGCGTGATGGGAGCAGAATTCCTTCCTGTGTGGCATTGAAAACCTCCCAAGCGGCAAGGCTGCGCGCCGCGCCATCCATTAACCTGGAAAATAGTAACACGCCCCCCGGCGGATTGCAACGACCGCCCAAGCCGACCGTGACGAAGGTTACAGTGAA
>JAEYYW010000177.1 GCA_023428265.1 Bacillota bacterium
CTGTAGAACGGCCCGCTTGGGCCCAGCCAGCTCGTATGGCTCAGCTTCAACTGGCGCAATGTGCGCTCCATGTTTTCATTGGTAAAATACTGCTCCCCGGGGTTATTTGCCACTTCGCCGCCGGAAGGGGCCTTCCTCCAGAACTCCCGCATGGGCGGATTCTGGACACCGGTCTGCAGATCAACATAACCGTGGGTGAACCAGTTAATGAAATAGTCTTCCGTCTGAAACACATCACCAAAACTGTCATTGAAGAGACCCATGTTGTGCTCGGCGGCCATCTTTGTGGGGCGCCTCATCAGCAGGATCTTGTTGCGGAAGTATTTGGCATAGTGGCCTGCCACCGTCTCACAAGCCGCTTGGGATGCAAACGGGATCTGCACTCCGTTGTTTTCGCCGGTGTGCCACTCACCCCAATGGCCCAGGGAGCCCAATTCAACAAACGCGATGGCCGGATCGTTGTCATATCGCGCGGCAATCGCGTTGATCAACCGCTCGTGATATTGCAGCAGCAAAGGGGCATCGTAGTCCGGGCTGAACCCCGCTCCGTAAGAATTGGCATATGCAACGCCCGCACCGCCCAGCTCATCATACAGCCAATCGGGGATATCCCTGTGGGGCGAATCCTGGGGGTAATCCAGATAGAGGCGAATGATGATCCTGACGTCTTTGGATGCCCAATATGCAAAGTGGTTGCGCTCCTCAAAACTGCTGAAATCATAATTCCCTTTATCTTTCTCAATGTCGCGCCAGGAAAAAGACGCGTAAACCAGCGTGTGCGGCTGCCGGATGTCGGTGGCTCTGGCATCTGTGACCCAGCCGATATAGGGGTTTAACACCAAAGTGTTGTCTTGCTCAAAGGTGTATACCTTTTTCGGGAGGACAAACAGGGAGCCGAGTATGGCCCCCGCAAGAACGATCGCAGAGAACAGCATTGCCAAAGGCCTCTTCCTGATTATGCCGCTGATATTCATGATGTGTTTTCTGATGATCATACAGCAGCCTCAAAATCAAATTTGGCAAACGATATGGCAAGTATATCACACTCAATTTGGAAATGCATTTGCGAATATCGGCAGATCAAATAATCAATAAAAGATTAGAATAAGTATGCAATAAGAGTGAAAAAAGATTACCGTATGTTACCTTATTTACCTCAATATCAATGGGAGGCCTCTCATGGATTTATTGCTCGCGGGTGATCTGACAAATCTGGCAGATCAGTTTTGTAAGCAATTATCAGGCAGAAACAGACTTGTTTTAGCCTCCAAATATATCGCAAAGGGAGATTACTACAAAAAGCCCGCGACCTTTCCCTTTGCGCCAAACGACCCCCTTTTTGAGCGTTTGTTTGACTCGTATAATTTCGGCGCCGTCATTTTCCTCGCAAAGCGGGGAGAGCAAACAGGGCAGCAGACCGGAATGATTGAGGATCTTGACCATTGCCTGAAGCTGTGCACAAAACACAATGTCTCCCATGTGATCTATGTGTGCTCAAGCGAAGTGTATGCAGGCAATGACCACATCGACGAGCGCTGCTCCCCCATGCCGATGGACAGCATCGGCCACATCCTGGTTTCCGGCGAGAATCTGGTCAGGTTTTACAGACAGAGATACGGGCTGAACACAATCATTGTCCATGTCCCCTATCTGTATGGAGACAGCATCCACGACTCCCTGCTGGCAAGCCTGTGCAGCCATTCCTCGAGAAAAGAGAAGTTCACATTCAACGGTTCTGACACGCAGCAATGCGATTTCATCAGGGATGTGGACTTGGTCGCGTTCCTGGCAAGATTGATAGATGACGGTTATGAGCTTCCCCAGGGAGTGATCAACCTGGGCACCGGCGAGCCGATCTCTCTGGGCAAGCTGTGCAGCCTGGTCAAAAGGGAGATCCCCGATTTTGATTATGAGTTCAACGCCGAGAGGTGCATTCCAGCCCCCATGAAAGTGGAAACGGCGGGCAGCTTCTACGGTTGGTCGGCAAGCCACAGGATTGAAGAAGATCTGACCGATGCGGTGATGAAATGCGCGGGGGGGCGCCCAAAAAAGAAAAAAAGCCTCGCGCAGCTGTTTGGAAAGGGCCGCAACCGCGTGATTATCCTCACACTCGAGCTTGGGCTCGGGTTTGCTGTCATGCAGCTGCTCAACCATCTTTCTTCCACGGCCATACAATACCGTTATGTGGATTTCAGATTGCTCTTCATCGTGGTTTTCACCAGCATCTACGGCTTGCGCATCGGCATGCTGGCGGTGCTGCTTGCCTTTGCCTCGTGCCTGCTGAGCTATTATGGCACAGGGCTGGACTGGACGCTGCTGTTTTACAACGTGGATAACTGGATGCCGTTTTTCGTTTACTTTGTGGTTGGGGCAGTCACCGGATATGCAAAGGACAAAAGCGTCAGCGCCCACGAGCAGGAAAAACAGCAGCGAAACTCGGTGGAGGAGAAGTATGTCTATCTATATGAGCTCTATGACCAGACGCTGAAAAACAAACGGCAGTATCAAAACCAGCTGCTCAGTTACAGAGACAGCTTCGGCCGGATCTATGCCATCACGAAACGGCTGGATAATGTTTTGCCGGATTCCGTGATGCTGGAAGCCGTGGAAATACTCGAGGATGTGCTGGAGAATCAGACAATCGCCATCTACAACGTGGAGCAAAACGGCAACTATGCGCGGCTTGCCGTCAGTTCGAAGAGCATAAGCAACCGGATCCAGAGCACAATCAAGCTCTCGCAATATAAGAAAATGATGCGGGAAATCAAAAACGACGACATCTGGTGCAACAAAGAATTTCTGGACGGATACCCCGCTTATTCCGCGCCGGTGTATCACGAAGGCAAGCTTCACGCGCTGATCATGATCAATGAAGTGCGTTATGAGAAGATGACAACCTACTACTTCAACTTGATCAAAGTGTTGTGCGGCTTGATCAAGGACTCGCTGATCCGTGCCATTCAGTATTGCAGCGCCATTGAAGACAAGATGTATCTGGATGGCACAAGAATCCTGAAGCAGGATCGGTTTGAGGATATTCTGGCGGTGAAACAAAGGATGAGGGAAGAAAATGTGGCCAGCTTTGAGTTGTTCCGGATCAACAACTACTTTGCAGACATCACAAAGCTGAGCCACACAATCAGCCAATGCATCCGGTCAACAGACATTCTCGGGCAAGGGCGTGATGGGAACATCTACTTGATATTATCTCAGGTGGAGCACGAAAGCATTGATTTGGTGCTGGGCAGGCTTGTGCAAAACGGAATTCACTGTGTTTTTGCAAGAAGCTCCGCCATCAAGGGAAGAGCGATTGAAACGATGATTGCAACATGAATGAGGCGGTGATCCAGATCTCCCTTCTTCTGCACATTCTCTGCTGTGCGGTCTGCTTCGTGCTGTTCCGGCTGCGTGTGATCCGCATGAACATGTCCTTGTTTCCGATGATCTGTTTTATCCCTGTGTTCGGCCTGATCTGCCTGCTCTTTGCCGAGCGGAAGATCCGCTCTGAGCGCGCGGCAATGAGAAACGAAATCTCAGACTCATATGGAATCACCGACAACGGCTACAGCAAAATTGATATGGACGAAGGTGACAGGCCCGGCGCAGTGGTGCCTCTGGAGGAGGCAATCCTGATCAACGATGTGCAGACACGGCGCAAAGTGATGATCGATATTCTGCACCGCGAACCGGCGCAGTATCTGGATTTGCTGAAAGTCGCGAGCCTGAACGAAGACGCCGAGGTCACCCATTATGCAACGACCACGATCATCGAGATCCAGCGGAATTATGAGTTGGCGATCCAGAATCAGCTGTCGTTGGTGCAGAACAATCCGTCTGACATTGACATGCTGGACAACTTCATCGATATCCTGTGCAAATACATCGACAGCGGGTTGCTGGAAGGGCACCTGCTCGAGAAACAACGGCTGCTTTATTCGCAGCAACTGCAGAAAAGGATTGAACTGGACCCGTATGCCAAAGAGATCTACTTCAGGATCATCGAAAACGAGTCTGATTCCCAGCGGTATGCTCAGGCGGAGAAGGCCTTCAAGGCACTGATCCGAAACTGGCCTGACGATGAAAATGTCTGGCTTGCCGGCATCAGGATTTGCATGGAAAGCAACAACAAAGAGCTGGAGGCATTTATTCTTGAGGAGATCAAGGTGACCACAATCAAGTGGAGCTCAACCGGCAAGGAAAGGCTGAACTTTTTGTATGGGCCGGAGATGCTGAGAACGCTTGCCAATTGCGGTGTGCTGTTATGAAAAAACACGGCGGGTTCGGCCTAATGCTCTGGCCCTTGGTGGGCATGGTGCTGTTTGCGTCACTGTTCTTTGTCAAGCAAGTGGGCATGCAATATGATATCCGGGCATCAGGCAGAAATTTCGTCCCCGCAGATATTCTGCAGGCCCCCAAGCCGGCACCAGGCAAGGAGTGCGTCGTCCTGTTTGATTCCAGGGAGCCGTATAGCGAAGCGATCTGCAAGAACGTGAGCTTTGTGCTGTCAGGCATGGGCATCGGCTTTGATGCCGTCGACCTTGCGTCCCGGGGTGTCCCGAAGCTGTCAGAATACAAAACTGCGGTGCTGTCGTTTGCCTGCCTGTCAACCATGGAGAAATCGCTGGGCGACCTGTTTCGTTGGGTGGACGCGGGGGGCGGGCTGTTGCTTGCCGTGTCGCCGGAGCCTTCTGCCGCGCTCTCGGATATCAGCAGCAAGCTGGGGTTGCTCCAGGGCGCCACGGAGTATGCCGCAATAAGCAAGATAAGGCTCGCGTCAGACTTCATGCTGGGGGGCAAAGGCAATGAGTATGCCTGGGCCGGCAACCGTTACGCGCTGACGGGCCAGCTTGACGACGGCTGCGCCGTGCACATCACGTCGGTGGGCGATACAGAAATCCCCCTGTTGTGGGAGCGGGCATACGGCAAGGGAAAAGTCGTAGTCAACAACAATGACATGTTTGGCCAGAAGCAGTCCCGCGGTTTGGTGGCAGCCGCCTACAGCTTGCTGGAAGATTTTTGTGTTTATCCGGTCATCAATTCGTCAACGTTTTTCATCGATGACTTCCCCGCCCCGATCTCAGACGGATACAACGAATGGGTCTATAAAGACTATAAGATGAGTGTGGACAGCTTCTATACCAACATTTGGTTTCCGGGCATATTGGAGCTGGAACACAAATATAGTCTCGCGTTCACCGGCATGCTGCTGGAAACATATGACGACGATGTAGCCGGGCCGTTTTTATCTGCCAAAGACACCGACCGCCTGAAATACTTCGGCGATCTGCTTTTGGAAAACAAAAATGAGATTGGCCTGCATGGCTACAATCACCAGCCGCTCGTGTTGAAAAGCTACAGCTTCCCAAGCTCGTTGAGATATAAAAAATGGAACTCCACCGAAGAGATGGAGCGCGCAACCGCCGAAGCGCTCCGTTTCTCCGGGGAGCTTTTCCCGGGCCTGGCAATCAGGACATACATTGCCCCTTCCTATATTCTTTCTGGCGAAGCAAGGGCGATGCTGAAAGAAAAATACCCGCAGATCACAGCGATATCCGGCTCCTACATCGGTTTTGAGAGCGGGCTGCCCGGCGGGCAGGAGTTTGAGATCGGTGAAGACGGCATCATCAACATCCCACACCTGATTTCAGCCGATTGCTTTGATGATGATTCCAGGTGGCTGGCTCTCAACGAAATGAATTTCCAATATGTGAACGCACTGATCCTGAACCCCAACGACATGCTGGATCCCGAGTATCGCAAGAATGACGGTTGGGAGGATATCCGGCAAAACCTGGATCATTACCTGGGCTGGCTGTTTGAAGCTGCGAAAGGGATGCGCAACCAGACGGCGCAGGAAAGCGCGAAGTCTGTGCAGCGATATTACAATCTCCGCGTGGAGAAAACCATCAGGGATGACCAGGTGATGATCACGCTTTGGGGGTTTTATGACGAGGCATGGCTGATGATGCGGTGCGGCATGGGGAAACCGGCTCTTGATGGCGGGGGCACCGTCACAGCCTTGGGCGGTGATCTCTACCTGATACATGCAGAGTCCAAAAACCTTGAGCTGAAGATTGAAAGAGGAGCGCCATGAGGATCTGCATGATACTGGAGGGATGCTATCCCTATGTGCGGGGAGGTGTGTCCGGGTGGGCTGACAGCTATATCCGGGCATTGCCGGACCACACCTTCGTTTTGTGGACCATTGGCGCGTCTGAGCAAAGCCGCGGCGTTTTCAAGTATGACCTTCCGTCCAACGTGGTTTCTGTGCAGGAGACCTTTCTGGACTCGGCAATCCGGCAGCGTGACACAAGAGGCCGCATGGCGAAATACTCCCCAAGCGAAGTCGAGCAAATCCAGAAACTGCTTCACACAGAAGACCCGGACTGGAATCAATTGTTTCAGTGTTTCAACAAGGCCGGCGGCAACCCGGTTTCCTTTCTGATGAGCGAGACGTTTCTCTCAATCGTGCAAACGTTGTGCCAGGAGAAATTTCAAAGCACAGCCTATACCGATCTGTTTTACTGCTTCCGATCCATGTTTCTGCCGCTGCTTTACTGCATGGGGCAAACAATACCGGATGCAGACATCTACCACGCCACCGCCACCGGGTTCGGCGGCATATTGGGCGCCATGGGAAAGTGGAAATACAACAGGCCGTTTGTGCTGACGGAGCATGGAATATACACACGGGAACGGGAAGAAGAAATTCTTCGCTCCAGATGGATCAACCCCACCTTCAAGGATCTGTGGATCAGCTTCTTTCACATGCTTTCGCGGTGTGCCTATGACACCGCCGATGTCGTGACTTCCCTGTTTGAGCGCGCCCGGCAGACCCAGATACAACTGGGGTGCCCGCCTGACAAGTGCGTGGTGGTCAGCAACGGGATCCACTACGACAGATTCGGCTACATCCCGCGAAAGAAACCGGACGCGTTCATTGACATCGGTGCCATCGTGCGCATTGCCCCCATCAAGGACATCAAGACGATGATCTATGCCTTTGCGGAGCTGAAACATGATTACCCGCAGTCGCGGCTGCACATTCTCGGCGACACCGATGATATTGAGTATTACAAGGAGTGTGTGGCTTTGGTCGCAAATCTCGAAGTCAAGGACATTTTGCTTGTGGGCAACACAGACGTGAAGGCTTATCTGGAGAAGCTGGACTTCACAATACTGACAAGCATCTCCGAGGGGCAGCCGCTGGCTGTGATCGAATCCATGGCCGCGGGCAGGCCTTGCATCGTGACCGACGTGGGCAGTTGCAGGGAGCTTGTGGAGGGCGGCAAAGACGACACCCTGGGCGCAGCCGGTTTCTGCATCCCGCCCATGCATCGCCCCGCGCTCACAAGCGCCATGCTGAAGCTTTGCATCAGCGACGGCATGCGTGAAGCCATGGGGATGGTCGGCAGGCAGCGCATCCGGAACCTGTATACGCACACGCGAATGATTAACTCCTATCTGAATGTGTATGGAAGGGCACGGCAATGGCAGGAATCGGGTTTGAGCTGAAAAAGCTGTTTGTGCAAAAAGGCATATTGGCAAATATCCGGGCGTATGGCTACGCCGGCATTGTGTGCACGGGGCCCATGCTGCTGGGCATCCTTCTGTTATTCGGCGTGCGATCCATCGCAAGCCTGGGCGGGGCTTCCGCGGCGGAAAAGGACACCCTGGTTGCGATGATCACATACACATTGATCGCGTCGCTGACCGTCTCCAACCTCCTGGCCATGGTCGTGACCCGCTACACGGCGGATATGCTCTATGTTGGAAAGCCGGAGCGGATTCTGCCCTCCTTCTATGGCAGCTCCGCCATATTGCTGACAATCGGCGGCATTGGCTATGGCGTTTTTCTGTATCTTTCAGAATCTCTGCTGATCTATAAGATCCTAAACCTGATACTGTTTTGCCTGCTGGTGGTGGTCTGGCTGCAGGTGAGCTACATCACGGCGCTGAAGGATTATCGCAAGATCCTGCTGTGGTTTGTGGCGGGCGTCGCCGTGGCAATCACAGCGGGCCTCCTTTTCCTGTTTACCGATCTGGATATCATCTGCGCGCTATTGCTGGCATTGATTCTTGGATACGGCACGATTATGACAGGCTTCTTTATCCTGATGCATCGCTATTTTTCCAAGGGGCAAGGCAGCTCGTTTCATTTTCTGGAATGGATCGACCGGTTTCCGTCCTTGCTTTGGATGGGGATATTCGCGTCTGTGGGCGTTTTCTCGCACTTGGTGATCACATGGTTCGGGCCCAACGGCAGGCATGTTCTTGGGCTGCTTTACGACGCGCCGCAATATGACGTGCCGGCATTCATCGCGTTTCTGTCCGTATTGCCGACCACCATCGGGTTTGTGACGTCCATTGAGGTGAACTTCTATCCCAAGTATAAGCAGTACTTCAGCCTCTACCAAAACGGCGGCCCCTTCAAGGACATTGAGCAGGCGGAGCTGGATATGATCCAGGTGCTCAAAAGAGAGATGTATTATCTTGCCCAAAGGCAGTTTATCACCACACTGCTGTTTGTTATCATCGGCGGCTCCTTGATCCCGCCGAGCAGCTTGGGCATGAATGAGTCTTCCCTGAGTGTGTATCGCATCCTGTGTATTGGGTATGGGCTTTATGCCATCGCCAACAGCATGTTCCTGATCCTTCTTTATTTCTCTGACAACAAAGGAGCGCTGCTGACCTCCTTTTCGTTTATGGCAGGCAGCACGCTGGGCACCATCTTCTTCGCCCTCATCAGCAACAACCTGCTTGGCTTTGGCTTTTTCACCGGGGGCCTGATCATGTATGTTGTGGCATGGGCGCACATGCGGTCATATCTGAATGCGCTGCAATACCATGTGCTGGGCGCTCAGCCGATACTGGCAAAAGAGCCGCGAGGCATATTCACGCTACTGAGCAGAAGCTCGCAGAAGCATTCTGATCTTTATGAAAAAAGGCCTGCCAAAAGGGTTCAAAAACTCAGCAGCAGCGCCCGCCGGAGCGCCTGGAGCCGGTAGCCCGCCATTCACCGCGCGGCGTCAGCCCTTCTCCAGTTCAAACCAGAACGTGGCGCCTTTGCCCTTCACACTGTCCACCCCATAGTTCATCCGGTGCAGGTCCATGATTGATTTCACTATGGAGAGGCCCAACCCGGTGCCGGCCACGGCCCTGCGGTGCTCTTTGTCCACCTTGTAGTAGCGATCCCAGATCAGGGCGATGTCTTCTTGGGCGATGCCCTCGCCATTGTCCGCCACCAGCAGGCGCACCGTGCTGCCCTGGTCGCGGATGGCAAGCGTGACCGTTTTGTCTTCCCCGGAATAATTGATGGCGTTGTTGATCAGGTTGTAGAGCACCTGCTCGATGCGGGCTTCGTCGGCCTTCACCACCAGCGGGCCCTCCTGCCGGTATTGGAAACGGTAGCCTTCCTTCTGCGCCAGGCCGTCATACCGGGTGAGGATGCGCCGGATCGTGGCGTCCAGATCAAACTCCACCGGCTGATAAGGCACCGCGCCGGATTGCAGCTGCGACAGGTCCAGCAGGTTCTGCACCAGATTGGTGAGCCGGTCGCATTCCTCCACGATCACCGAGACGTTCTGATCGCGCTTCTTCTTGTTGTCACCGGTGAGGTCCCGGATCATCTCGGCGTAAAGCCGGATCATCGTCAGCGGCGTCCTGAGGTCGTGGGAGACATTGGCGATGAGCTCCCGGCGGGTGCCTTCCGCCTGCTGCAGCGCCCCGGTGGCATAATTCAACGTGTCGGCCAGTTGGTTCACCTCGGTGTATCCGCCCCGGTCAAAGGCCATGTCATAACGACCCCGGGCCAGCAGCTTTGCCTTGCCGGTGATGCCGGTGAGCGGTCGGGAGATGGACAGCGCGATCAGGATGGAGACCACCAGCGCCAGAGCGAGGATGGCCACGGTGATGATCAGGAGCTGGCTGCTCAGGATGTTTACCGTGTCTTTGAGGGGCTGCAGCGGAGAGCTGATCATCAGCAGCGCCTTTTCGCCGTCGGCGTTTTGCAGCACGCGGCCATACAGCATCATCTGGCCGCCGCGCCGGTCTTCAAAATATTGCATGGACTCGCCGTCCTGCTCAGCGAGTATTGTTTTGGCAAAGGATTCAAACACGCTCGGCCCGCCGATACGGCCCAAGGGGGGATTGCTTGACCCAAGGCCTTCCGGCGGAATTCTCATGCCCTCCACCTGCGAGCGATAATCGCGGCCCACAGGGTCTCTGCGATAAAGGCTTTCCCCCGCGGTGTTGGTAATTGTGACAAACAGGTCGCTTTTGTTCACAATGCCGTCCAGCTGCGTCTCCAGCGCCTGGCCCTGGATCTGTGCATAAAGCGCCTGGATGCGGCCGGCCTCATCGAGAATGTGGTCGGTCTTGATGCCGCGGTAAAACACATTGATAAACACAATCTGCAGCAGCCACAGCAGCAGCAGAATCGCCGCTGAATAGGCCATGATGTATAGCCAGACGCGGAAGCCCAGGCTTTTGAAATCCAGCTTACCCTTCAAACTTATACCCCATTCCCCGCAGCGTCACGATGTGGCCCCTGTAATCGCCCAGGCTGGCCCGCAGCATCTTGACATGGGCGTCCACGGTGCGGTCGTCGCCGCAATATTCATAGCCCCACACCTTGGAAAGGAGTTGGTCGCGGGTGAAGGCGATGTTGCGGTTGCGCACCAGGAAAAACAAAAGGTCATACTCCTTGGGCGTCATCGCGGCGGCCTGACCATCCACCAGCACCCGGCGGCCCAGAAAGTCCACCTCCAGCCCGCCGAACTTTATTTTATCCGGCTGCTCCGGCTGCGGCGGCACAGGGGCACGGCTGCGCTGCACAATGGCCTTGATGCGGGCCATCAGCTCCTTGCCGCTGAAGGGCTTCACCACATAGTCGTCAATGCCCAGCTCAAAGCCAAAGAGCTTATCATATTCCTCCCCCCGCGCCGAGAGCATCAGCACCGGCATGGCGCTGAGCTTCCGGATTTCCTTGCAGGCCGAATAGCCGTCCAGCCGGGGCATCATGATATCCAGCACGGCCAGGTCAAAAGTCTGGGCGCGCGCCAGCTCCACAGCCTGCATGCCGTCGGCGGCCTCGGTGACCTGCCAGCCCTCAAACTCGGCATACTCGCGGATCGCCTCGCGGATGCGGCTCTCATCGTCTGCCACCAGGATATGCATCGGGTCACTTCCTTTGATCAGCATCACATAATTCCGATTGAGATTATACCATGATTTTGCCCTCCCCTCTGCCGCCATCTTCAGGGGCAGAGGGAAGGGCACAGGATTTGCTCAGGAGCCAATGTTATCCGTCATAGCGCAGCGCGTCGATGGGCCGCAGCTTCGACGCCTTGTTTGCCGGATACATGCCGAACGCCACGCCGATCAAAAGGGAGAACCCAATGGCCAGCTCGGCCACACCGGGGGAGAGCGTGAGCGACATCGACAGCGCCCGGGATAGCACACCCATCAGGCCCATCGCCATCAGCAGGCCGAGCAGGCCGCCCAGGCCGCTCACCACCAGCGCCTCAATCAAAAATTGCATCAGGATGTTTCCCCGGGCCGCCCCAATGGCCTTGCGGATGCCGATTTCACGGGTGCGCTCCGACACCGACACAAGCATGATGTTCATGATGCCGATGCCGCCCACCAGCAACGAGATCCCCGCGATGCCGCCCAGCATCAGAGTGAGTGTGGCCGTGGTGTCGCTGATTGTCTCCAGCATGTCGCTTTGGTTGAAAATATTGTAGGCATCCTCATCATGATAGATGTTCATGAGATAGCTTTCCACAATGGACTCCGCCACAGACACCGTGTCCGCCGAGGTGGCCGACACATAAAACGTGCGGATGCGGGGCGAGAAGAAAAGGCGCTGCCCCAGCGTGAAGGGGATCACAATCCGGCTGTCGCTGGACCCGGAAGACGTGGAGCCCTTCTCCGCCAGCACACCCACGATGGTGAACTCATAGCCGTCGATGCGAATCTGCTCGCCCACCACGTTGCGGGTGCCAAACAGCTCGTCGGCCACGTCCACACCCACCACGGCCACATAGCTGCGGTTATCCAGATCGGGCTGCTTCAGAAAGCGGCCGGACTGCACCTTGAGGTTTCGGATCGTGTCATAACCGGGCACGACGGCCTCCACAGTGCCCTCGTCATAGGAAACATCACCGGCCTTGGCCGTCACCGATTGTGACAGCACCGGCGCGATGCCGCTGATGTAGCCGGCGTTGCTGTTGGCCAGCTCCGTCAGGGCCTCGGTCGTGAGAGGATTGTTGCGGTAGCTGCGGATGTTTACGGTGAGCAGGTTGGTGCCCAGAGACTCGATGCTGGATGTCACGCTGGAGGTGGTGCCTTGCGCGATGGCGATCAGCACGACTACGGCGATCACGCCGATGACCACGCCCAGCATCGTGAGAAAGGAGCGCATCTTGTTGCCGGCGATGGCCTTGAAGGCCATGCGGATCGATTGCAGGATCATGCGGTTTCCCCCCCTTTGATGCGGCCGTCCTCAAGCAGGACCTGGCGCTGAGCCTGGGCCGCCACACTGGCGTCGTGGGTGATCAGCACGATGGTGTTGCCCCGCTGGTGCAGCTCATGAAACAGCTCCAGAATCTCCCGGCCAGTTTTGCTGTCCAGATTGCCGGTGGGCTCGTCGGCCAGGATCATCGAGGGGCTGCCGGCCAGGGCGCGGGCCACCGCCACGCGCTGCTGCTGGCCGCCGGAAAGCTCATTGGGCCGGTGCCTGACGCGGTCGGCCAGGCCCACCTGCTCCAGCGCCTTCATCGCCTGCTTTTTTCGGGCGGAGCGGCTCAGGTTCTGATAGACCAGCGGCAGCTCCACATTTTCCAGCGCCGTGAGCTTGGGCAGCAGGTTGAACCCCTGAAACACAAAGCCGATGTTTTTGTTGCGGATGCGGGCCAGCTGCCGCTCTCCATAGTTGCCGATGGGCCGGCCGTCCAGCTCATAGACGCCGCAGTCAGCCACATCCAGGCAGCCGATGATGTTCATCAGCGTGGACTTCCCGCTGCCCGATGGGCCCACGATGGCAACGAACTCGCCGTCGCGCACTTCCAGCGACACACCGTCCAGGGCTGCCACGGTCTCGTTGCCCATCCTGTATCGCTTGACGATATCCTTCATGACGATCATTTCCAACACCTCGCCGCTCAGTTGCCGCCGGGCATGCCGCCGCTTGGCCGCTGGCCACCGCTGGGCCGCTGGCCTGCACCGGGCATGCCGCCGCCTTCCATGCCGGGGAACATCATGCCACCCTGCCGCTGGCTGCCGCTGGAACCGGCAGACTTGGTGCGCACAACCACCACCTGGTCGTCCGCCGTCAGGCCGCCGGTGATTTCCACATAGTTGTCGCTGGACATGCCCGTTTTCACCACGGTGCGCTCACCGGGGGCCTCGGTGCTGTTTTCGGGCAGCGAGCCGGTATACAGCCACACATATTGCTCACCCCGGGAGGAGTTCAAGGCATCCATGGGCAGCAGCAGCACGCCCTCGTGCTTTTCAATGACGATGGTGGCGGTTGCGTTCATGCCCACTTTGAGCGCGCTGTCTGCGGAATCCATTGTGATCGCGACCTTATAGGTCGTGACGCCGTTGCTGCTGGTGCCGATCTGCGAAATGCTTTCCACCGTGCCCTCAAAGCGCTTGCCGGTGAACGCATCCATCGTGATCTTGGCTTTCTGGCCCACTGAGACGCTGTTGATATCCAGCTCATCCACCGACACTTCCAGCCTGACCGCGCCGCCGGTCAGCACCGTGGCCACGATGTCGCCGGCCTTCAGCGTCTGGCCGCTTGCCACAGACACCGTCTGCACTGTGCCGTCCTCACCGGCCACCAGCTTTCCGGTTTGCATGAGCTCGCGGATTTCAGCCAGCGCCTCGGCCTTGTCGGCCCGGGCGGCCACCTGGTTGAGATATTCCTCCGGCATCCGGATGCCCACCAGATACAGCAGCTTTGTGCGGTTGCCCACCTTCTGGTTGAGGCTCACATAGATCTTGCCGACGGAGCCGGAGTCAGCCGTCACATAGTAGGGCCGGTTCACCGCCAGCGTGCCGGTGCCCAGCTTGTTGCCGTCGGTGTCATAGAGCACGGCGGCGGCGCCCAGGGCCGGGCCGTTGTCCGTCAGCGTCACCGTGGCGGTCTTGCCGTGGGCGCTCAGCTCCTCCACCAGGCCCTTATAGGTGCTGCCGCCGGTTTTTACCCGCACAGTCTCGCCGATGGCCACGCTGTTGGCGGTGGCAAGCGTCACGGCAAGTTTCATCTTGCCGTCGGTGGATAGCAGCAGCAGGCCCTTGGACTTTGCGGTCACCTCTGCCGCGGAGTCGCCCACGCCGCACAGGATCTGCTTGACCCGGCCCTGCACCGATGTGGTCAGTGTGGAGGCACTGGGCTGCGAAGCGATCATCTGGGCCAACGAGGTGTCGATGGTGTCAATCTCCGCCTGCAGCGTCGCAGCCTGGTCGGAAAGGGCATCCACATCGACGGTCGCCAGCGTGTCGCCGGCTTTCACGTTTTGGCCGGCCTTTACCATCACTTCTTTGATCTCCACATCCTGCGGAGCGGTCACCGTCTCGGTGCCGCCGGCGGTCAGCGTGCCGGTGCCGGTGACCGACTTCTCCAGATCGCCGGTGGTGAGCTTCACCACCTGGTAGGTCGTGCCGGCTGCGGCTTTGCTGCTGCCGCCGCCGAAAATGCCCCGGGAATAGAGCAGGCCTGCACCGCCCAGTGCGGCGACCACCACCACGGCCACAATGATAGGGACCACTTTCTTGCGTCTCATCCGGAATGCCTCCCATATGCAATTTCATTCTTTGGTCATTTTTCCTGGTGGAGGCTGCATCTGAACACATGCTGATAGCGCCTCCGTCTGGCATCAAAGGCAGTATAAAATTTGCATAGGGAAACCGAATGCATGTTTTGTGAAAGATTTGTACTGATTGTATGAAAGGATTGTGAAAGCGGGATCTGAAAAACAAGCCAGAAGGAAATGAGTGATTTAAACTGCTCCCGCGTGCTTAGCGGTGTGCGTCCAAATATTTGCGCATCGCCGCAATTGACTCCTTGCTGATCACATGCTCAATGGCGCAGGCGTCAGTCTCCGCGTTTTCCTCCCCGACGGAGAGCACACCAATGAGGAATTGCTTGATCGTGGCATGCTTTTGCGAGATTGATCTGGCAAGCTCGATGCCCTGCGCGGTCAGGCGGATCTCCTGATACTTCTCATTTGCGATCAGGCCTTTTTCCGCCAGCACCGCCATTGCGTTGTTTGCGCTGGCTTTTGTCACACCCAGATGGGCGGCGATATCGGTGACGCGGGCGCCGGCTCCGTCTGCGGACAATTCATAGACGGTTTCCAGATAGTTTTCCATTGCGACGGTGAGCCTGTCCATGCCGCGCATCCTTTCCGCATCAAGCATGGGTAGTATAGCACATCCCACCGCCAGAGGAAACAAACCGGAAGGGACGAGCCGCCTCGACAAATCTAATTGATAATAATTATCATTATCTATTGACACCTGGTTGCCCAGGACTTTATACTGTGTTAGAAAAGACTAACAACCAACCCTGAGGAGGTGGCACCATGCCATTGACAGCGGCACCCATCGGCGTGGAACTGAAAGTTTTGCAGCACCGCGCAAACGGCGATTTAAAACGCCATCTGGACAACCTGGGCATCCTGCCGGGCCAGAGCATCACGCTGCTGGCGGAAAACGGCGGCGACCTGATCGTGCGCGTGTGCGAGAGCAGGCTGGCCATCAACCGGGGGCTGGCAACGAAGATTTTTGTGGACTGAGGGGGAGGCACCATGACACTGAAAGAGTTGAGACCGGGCCAACAGGCCACGGTGACCAAGGTGACCGGCGAAGGCGCGGTCCGCCGGCGGCTGTTTGACATGGGAATCACGCCGGGCGCGCTGGTGGTCATGCGCAAGCTTGCGCCGCTGGGTGACCCGGTGGAGATCACGTTACGGGGATATGAGCTGAGTGTGCGCAAGGCGGAAGCCGAGGCAGTTCTGGTCGAGCAGGCATGACAGGAGGAGAGATGGCTTTGAAGTTCGCGCTGGCTGGCAATCCCAACAGCGGCAAGACGACACTTTTCAACGAATTAACCGGCAGCACGGCCCATGTGGGCAACTGGCCAGGCGTCACGGTGGACCGAAAAGAAGGCCGCTGCAAGGTGGGCAGCCAGACCGTGGAGATCATCGACCTGCCCGGCATTTATTCCCTCTCGCCTTACACACAGGAAGAGGTCATCACCCGCAATTATATCGTGGACGAATCACCGGATCTGATCATCAACATCGTGGACGCGACCAACCTGGAGCGCAACCTGTATCTGACCACCCAGCTCCTGGAGACCGACATTCCGATGATTGTGGCCCTCAACATGATGGATCAGGTGGAGAAAAACGGCGACCGCATCGACACTCCGGCGCTGGAAAAGGCACTGGGAGTGCCGGTGATGCCGGTTTCGGCATTGAAGGGCACCGGTGTGAAGGCGCTGCTGGAGCGGGCCCTCACCGTGGCGGCAGAGCCCCGCAGGGGCGGCACGGTGCTCAGCGGCACAGAGGTTGCCGGCCAGCTTTCCGCCATCATCAAGGCCGTGGAGGCCGCCGGGCTCAAGCACCCGGTGTTTCAGGCTGTGAAGCTGCTGGAAAACGACCCGCTGCCTGCGGCGAGCGCTTCATCGCTTGCCTTGGGAGAGATCGACGCCGCCCGCCAGGCCGCGGCCAAAGCCTGCGGCGCTGACGACTTTGAGGCGTGGATTGCAGACCGGCGCTACCGGCACATCACGGGGCATTACGCCCAGGCGCTCAAAAAGAAGAAGGAAGGCGCCGGCTCCCTCACCCGTTCCGACAAGGTGGACAAGCTGCTGACCAATCGGCTGCTGGGCATTCCGGTTTTCCTGCTGTTCATGTTTCTGGTGTTTCACCTCACCTTCGGCGAGTCGCTGTTTGGCACAGGGCTACCCAGCCCCGGCGTTTGGCTGCAGGGGCTAACTGAGGAGCTGGTGGGATGGCTCGGCGGCCTGATTGAATCGCTGCTGACGGCGCTGAATGCTTCCGACTGGGCCTTCGGCCTGCTGGTGGACGGCATCATCGGCGGCGTGGGGGCGGTGCTTTCGTTTGTGCCGCAGATCATGCTGCTGTTCCTGTTTCTGTCGATTCTGGAAGACAGCGGATATATGGCCCGCGCGGCGTTCATCATGGACAGGCTCCTGCGCCGTTTCGGCCTTTCAGGCCGCGCCTTCCTGCCGATGCTGATGGGCTTTGGCTGCAGCGTGCCGGCCCTGATGGCCGCCCGCACGCTCCCCAACGAAAAGGACCGCCGGCTGACGATGATGCTGGTGCCGTTCATGTCTTGCGGGGCAAAGCTGCCGATCTATTCGGTTTTTGCGGCGGCGCTGTTTGCGCAGAGCTCTGACCTTGTGGTGTTCGCCATCTATATGGCCGGCCTGCTGATCGCAATTCTTTCCGGCATCGTGCTGAAGAAGACGGTGATGAAAAACGAAGCCTCCCCGTTTATCATGGAGCTGCCAGCCTATCATCTGCCGCGCCTGAAAAACCTGGCGCTGCATCTGTGGGAGAAGCTGAAGGGGTATGTGGTGCGCGCAGGCACGGTGATCCTGGCCGCCACAATCGTGATCTGGTTTTTGAGCAACTTTAATTTCCGCCTGCAGATGGTGGATCCGGACAGCGCGGAAAGCATCCTGGGCGTCATCGGCAACGGCATCAGGTTTTTGTTCCTCCCGCTGGGCTTTGCCTCCGGCAGTGACGGATGGAAGGCCGTGGTGGCGATCCTCACCGGTTTCATCGCGAAGGAAGCCGTCATCTCCACGCTGGGCGTGCTCTACAACCCCGGCATCGGCGGGGATGCGCTGGAAGACGAAGGCGCCGGCACAGCCCTTGCCGCGGCAATCACCGCCACATTCTCCCCGCTGGCAGCCGTATCTTTCATGGTGTTCAACCTGCTGAACGTGCCGTGCATGGCCGCGGTGGCCACGCTGCGCAGCGAAATGGGCTCATCAAAATGGACTTGGTTCACCATCGGCTTCTGGTTTGTTACGGCGTGGGTGGTGTCGTTCCTGGTCTTCAACGTGGGCACACTGTTGGGATTCCAGTAAGGCTGCCCCCATGGGGCTCCCGGATCAAACCATGCCAAATCTGAAAAGGGGGATCGGAGCATGACACCTGTTGACATTGCAATCGCCGTGCTGGCCGTGCTGGCACTGGGATCCATCGTGTATTCAAAAATCCGCAAGGCCCGCAAAGCAAAGCTGAGTAACACCGCGCCGGGGTGCGAAGGCTGCGCCGGCTGCAGCGGCGGCTGCGGCTGCGGCCATTGAGTGAGCCGGCAGGCAGACAGGCGGCAGCGAATGAAAGCTGCCGCCTGCTTTTGTCTTCTGCTTTTAACATTGTTTGATATAATTGTTGCAAACAGCGGACAGGGGACAACGCCGAATGAGATTCAGCAGATTATGCAGAAGTGTCATCGCCATTGCCGCCACGTTGGGCATCCTGCTTTCATTTTCACCGGGGGCTGCGGCCGCACCGGTATCCGCACTGGAAATCACCAAATACAGCACATGGTGGGCTTCGTCCAACAACAGCACATTCAAATATGCCGTGGACGGCAACCTGAGGACATTTTGGACAAGCACCGCCGGCCCCAGCCGATACCTCGACATCACCGTGCGCACCACCACAAAAACCAGAGCCGGCAGCATCTACTTCCGGTGGAACAGCCCGCCGGCAAGCTGGGAGCTTCTGGCAAAAAACAAGTCCGGAGGGTATACCTCCATCCTCAAAGGCGGGGCGCAAAGGTATCTCACACAGTTTGTCAGCATCCCTTCCGCCTATGCCGGGGTCAACAAATACCGCCTTGTGATGAACACTGCCGCTTCGGCGGCCGTCAGCATTGCAGAGCTATCTGTCTATGCCGTGGGTACCGCTCCCTACTTTGCGCCCCAATGGAAGGATTTCCCGGCAAACGGCAGGGTTGATCTGCTGACCATCGCTTCCCATCCGGATGATGAAGCGCTCTATCTGGGCGTGCCCGCCGTCACCTATGCGGCACAGGGCAAGACCACCGCGACCGTCTTTATGACATACGGCTCTCCCAGCACATCACTGCGCCGGTTTGAGGCCCAGGAATGCGCCTGGGCGCTGGGCAACACCTATTACCCCGCCATGGCCAATTTCAAGGACGTCAAGACCTCAACAAAGGATGCCATGGCCAGGGTGTGGGGTCTTGACAAGACAGTGGCTTTCCTTGTGGAGCAGATCCGCAAATTCAAGCCGTCGGTGATTGTAACCCATGACATCATGGGCGAATACTGGCATGGCGCGCACCAACTGACCGAATACGCCACATCTCTGGCGTTTCGATATGCAGGCGACCCAAAGAAGTATCCCGAATCCGCCATGAGGTATGGCACATGGAACGCCGGCAAGCTCTATGTGCACCTTTACAAGACCAATGCGCTCAACACGATGAGCCTGACTGCCCCGCTGAGCCGGTTTGGCGGCCGCACAGCTTTGCAGACAATCGGCGACGCCTATGCCCGGCACAAATCCCAGCTGCCCGGCCGCGTGCTGCCCATCTCCGGAGCCTATGACATGCGGAAGTTCGGGCTGCTGGCCACCAATGTGGGCCTGGACAAAACACGCTCCAACATGTTTGAGAACATCACAATGGACAAGATGCTGAGGCTGAACCCCCAGCACAAGCTCGCCGTGGCCAACAGCCCAAGATGAGGGCGGTGCCAAACCCATCCGCCGATGCGCGCTGAAACCGCTGCAAGAAAATGAGGCTCCCTCACCCCAATGCCTGCGCCAGGTCATCGATGATGTCCTGGCTGTTTTCTATGCCCACGGACAGGCGCAGCAGCCGGTCGGTGATCCCCTGGCGGAACAGCGTTTCGCGGGGGATGTGGTTGTGGGTCTGCACGATCGGATAGGTGATCAGGCTTTCCACACCGCCCAGGCTTTCGGCAAACTGGATGAGCCTCACCCGGCCCAGCACCTGCTCCACAAGATCGGGATTGGGCACCGAAAAGGAGATCATCGCCCCGAACCCGGAAGCCTGCCGCCGCATCAGCGCATAGCCCGGATGGTCGGGCAGGCCGGCATAATGCACTTGCTCCACGCGGGGATGGCTTTTCAGCCACGCGGCGACCCGCATTGCGTTTTCCTGGTGCCGCTCCATGCGCAGTGCCAGTGTCTTGACGCCCCGGAGAATGAGCCAGCTGTCAAATGGCGCCAGCACGGCCCCCTCGGTCTTCTGGATCAGGCGCAGCCTTTCGGCAATCCCGCTACTATTGACCACCACAAAGCCGGAAAGCGTGTCGTTATGCCCGCCCAGATATTTGGTGCCGCTGTGAACCACGATGTCTGCACCCAGCGCGATGGGCCGCTGGAAATAGGGCGTGAGGAAGGTGTTGTCCACCGCCAGCAGAGCGCCGTTTTGATGGGCCAGCGCCGCCAGCGCAGCAATGTCTGACACCTTCATCATCGGGTTTGTCGGCGTTTCCACGAGCAGACACCGGGTTTCCGGCCGAATACATCGGCCGGTCCGCCCAAGGTCGGTGGTGTCCGCAAAGTCAAACAGGATGCCATATGGCTTATAGATTTCCTCCAGGGCCCGATAGGTGCCCCCATACAGGTCATCGGAAACAACGATGTGGTCTCCGGGCTTGAAAAGCTTCAGCACCGTTGTGATGGCCGCCATGCCGCTGGAAAAGGCCAGGCAGTGCCCGCCCCGCTCCAACCCGGCGATTGTGTTTTCAAGCTCCTCGCGGGTGGGGTTTTGCAGGCGGGAGTAATCATAGCCGGTGCTCCGGTTCAAGCCCGGATGGCGGAATGTCGCGCTCTGATAAATCGGGAAGCTGACCGCCCCCGTGACGGCGTCTCCGCCCTTTGCGCCATGGACCACCTCGGTGTCGATGTGCATAAAGGCTCTACTCCTCCTGATACAGCACAGTGGAGAGATATCGCTCACCGGTGTCGGGCAGCACGACCACAATGGTCTTGCCCTTGTTTTCCGGCCGCTTGGCAACTTCTGCGGCGGCAAACGCCGCGGCACCGGAGGAGATGCCCACCAGCAGACCCTCCGTCTTCGCCAGCTTGCGGGACGTTGCGAAAGCGTCTTCATTTTTCACGCGGATCACTTCGTCGATGACGCCGCGGTTCAGCACATCCGGCACGAAACCGGGGCCGATGCCCTGGATCTTGTGGGGGCCGGGGTTGCCGCCGGAAAGCACCGGTGAATCATTGGGCTCCACGGCGATCACCTGCACGCTGGATTTGCGCTGCTTCAGCACTTCACCCACGCCGGCGATCGTGCCGCCGGTGCCCACGCCGCCGATGAAAATATCCACCTGGCCGTCGGTATCGCGCCAGATCTCTTCCGCCGTGGTGGCCCGGTGGATCGCCGGGTTGGCCGGGTTTTTAAACTGCTGCGGCAGGAAGGAGTTGGGTGTTTCGGCGGCCAGCTCCTCGGCCCGCCGCACGGCCCCCTTCATCCCCTCGCTGCCGGGTGTGAGCACCAGCTCCGCACCCAGCGCTTTCAGCAGGTTGCGGCGCTCCACGCTGAAGGTTTCCGGCATCAGCAGGATCAGGCGGTAACCCTTGGCCGCTGCCACAAAAGCCAGCGCGATGCCGGTGTTGCCGCTGGTGGGCTCGATGATCACACTGTCTTTATTCAGAATGCCGCGATCCTCAGCGTCTTTGATCATCGCATAGCCGATCCTGTCTTTCACGCTGCCCAGCGGGTTGAAGTATTCCAGTTTGGCCAGCACCGTCGCCCCCAGGCCGGCGGCTGCGCCGTAGTTGCCCAACTCCAGAAGAGGAGTGTTACCGATCAGCTCGGTGAGATTCTTCGCAATCTTTGCCATTGAAACTTCCTCCATTCAAATATTAATCTTATTTGTTTACTTGGTATTATAATATGCGGCACAGGGCGTGTCAATGCTTGATTTTGAGTAATAATATCGGTATGATAGGAAATCATAGATTCGGGGTGTTGACGCAATGAAGATCTCCACAAAAGGCCGTTATGGATTGCGGGCGCTGCTGGACCTGGCCGTGCACACCGGCGAGGAGAGCGTGACGCTGGCCAACATCGCCGACCGGCAGGAAATCTCGGTGGGCTATCTGGAGCAGATCTTCTCGGCGCTTCGAAAAGCCGGCGTGGTGGTGGGCACCAAGGGCCCGCAAGGCGGCTATGTGCTGGGCCAGCCGGCCAATAAAATCCAGGTGCGAACGCTGCTGGACGTGCTGGAAGGCGACCTGTTTACAATTGCGGAAGACAAGGTGGAAGCCACAGATGCCACGGTGATGCAGGAAGCGATCCGCGAGCATGTGTGGGACAGGATCACCGGCGCGGCGTCGGCGGCGCTGGAGGGGCTCACGCTTGCCGACCTGGCAGACGCTTATGAGAAGGCAAAGATGAAGGACAGCTATCTGTTTTATATTTAACGCCTGCCCAGGCATACGGCAGATGGCACACTTTTTTGATACCTAATTAGACTGCTTATTTACCGGCGCTTCTGTGATATAATTATCGGGCGAAGCCTCATGGGGCTTGGCAAGGCATATCTGCAAATATTGTCAGATTGCGCCGCGACAATGCGGCAGGCAAATCACAGTGCGGGGAGCAAGCCTATGAAAGCGTTGGTTTTGAAACAGTACAACCATTTTGTCTATGAGGATGTGCCGGAGCCCCGGATCGGGCCGGACGATGTGCTTGTGAGGGTGAAAGCCTGCGCGATCTGCGGCAGCGACGTGCATGGCATGGACGGCAGCACCGGCAGGCGGATCCCGCCGATCGTGATGGGGCACGAAGCCTCCGGCGTCATCGAAGCCGTGGGGGCAAGCGTGGAGGGCTTTCACGCCGGCGACAGAGTGACCTTTGACTCCACAGTCTATTGCGGCAAATGCTTTCACTGCCGGCGAGGCGAGGTGAACCTGTGCGACAACCGGCGGGTGCCCGGCGTGTCCTGCAGCGATTACCGGATGAACGGCGCGTTTGCTGAGCTCGTCAGCGTGCCACAGCACATTCTCTACCATTTGCCGGACGAAGTTTCCTTTGAGCAGGCTGCGATGGTCGAACCGCTGTCGGTGGCGTTTCACGCCGTGAGCAGAGCGCACATGCCTCTCAACTGCTCGGCGCTGGTGGTCGGGGCGGGCATGATCGGGCTGCTCATCCTGCAGCTGCTGAAGGCGGCGGGCTGCGGCAAGGTGATCGCCGTGGATCTCGCGCAGGAAAAACTGGAGCTGGCCCAGCGCTTCGGCGCCGACGTGGCGCTGAAAGCCGATGACCCGGAGCTCATCGCCAAGATACAGCAGGCGACGCAAGGGCGCGGGGCGGATGCGGCCTTTGAGGTCGTGGGGATTGCGCCCACGCTGCAAACCGCCATCGCCGCGCTGCGCAAGGGCGGCGCGCTCACGCTGGTGGGCAACCTGAAGCCCGTGGTGGATTTCCCGCTGCAGCAGGTGGTGACACGCCAGATCACGCTTTATGGGTCCTGCGCGTCTGCCGGGGAATATCCGGACTGCCTGGATCTGATCGCCAGCGGCAAGGTGGATGTGGATTCCTTCATCAGCGCCGTGGCCCCGCTTTCCGAAGGCCAGTCCTGGTTTGAGCGGTTGCAACGCGGCGAGCCCGGTCTGATGAAAGTGATCCTCCGGCCATAAATACAAGGGAGAACAAGGGATGAACAGAGTAAAAACAGCAATTATCGGCTGCGGAAAAGTGGGCCACATGCACGCCAAGGCGCTGGCAACCCTCCCCGAATCAGTCTTCACCGCCGTGTGCGACAGTGACATCGGCAGGGCAAAGGCATTTGGCGAGCAGTATGGTGTGAAGGCCTATGCCAGCATTGAGGAAATGGCTGCGGATGCCGGTGTGGAGGCAGTGAGCATCTGCACCCCCCACCCCATTCACGCGGACGCGGCCATCCGCGCAGCAGAGGCAAAGCTGCATGTGCTGGTGGAAAAGCCGCTGGCCTCATCGCTGGAAGACTGCGACAGGATGATCGGGGCAGCCGCCAAAAACGGCGTAACGCTGGGCACCGTGTGCCAGAGAAGGTTCTACGCGCCGGTGATGAGGATCCGCAAGGCGATAGACGAGGGGAAGATCGGCCGGCCGATCCTGGGCACGGTGACGATGCTGGGCTGGCGCGACGAGGCCTATTATCAAAGCGACCCCTGGCGCGGCACCTGGAAAGGGGAAGGCGGCGGGGTGCTGGTGAACCAGGCTCCCCACCAGCTGGACCTGCTGCAATGGTTCATGGGGCCGATCGAGGAGCTGTATGGCTGCTGGGCCAACCTCAACCACCCCACCATTGAGGTGGAAGACACGGCGGTGGCCTTGATCCGGTTTAAAAACGGCGGCTTGGGCAACATCATCGTGAGCAACAGCCAGAACCCGGCGCTCTACGGCAAAGTGCATGTTCACGGCGAAAACGGGGCGTCCGTCGGCGTGCAGACCGACGGCGGCGCCATGTTCATCGCCGGTATGTCCAACATCCTGGAGCCGCCGGTCAATGACCTTTGGACAGTCCGTGGCGAGGAGCACCTGCTGGAGCAGTGGAAGCAGGAGGACTCGGCGTTTTTCCACAGCGTGGACCCGATGCAGCATTACCACGAGCGGCAGATCGAGGATTTCCTGCGGGCCATCCTGAGCGGCACCAAGCCGCTGCTCGACGGGCAGGAAGGCCGCAAGACCGTGGAGCTGTTCACGGCGATTTATCGCGCCACAAGGGACAATGCAGTGATCAAATTCCCCCTCATGCCGGAGAATCAGGAGGATTTTGACGGAAGGCTGAAAAGGGGATTATAAACATGAACTTGCGAGAACTTGGTCCATCGGGCATTTCTGTGCACCCCATCGGCATCGGCTGCTGGGCCTATGGCGGCGGCGGCTACTGGGGCGCGCAAAGCCAGGAGGCCGTGGATGCCGTTGTGCGCACCGCGCTGGACAAAGGCACATTTCTGTTTGACACGGCGGAGATGTATAACGACGGGGCCAGCGAGGCAGCCCTCGGCCTGGCGCTGAAGGGCAGGCGCGACGAAGCGGTGATCTGCTCCAAAATCAGCCCCTCCAACGCAAGGCCCGCAGACCTCAGAGCCCATTGCGAAGCCAGCCTCAAGCGCCTGGGCACCGACCGCCTGGATATCTACATGCTGCACTGGCCGATCTCCCCGAAATCGATCCAGCATTTCACCGACAATCCGGAGATCATTGCCAATCCGCCCTCTGTGCCAGAGGCCTTTGACACGCTGATGGCCCTTCGCAAAGAAGGCAAGATCCGCGAGATCGGCGTGAGCAATTTCGGCGTGCAGCAAATGCAGGAGGCTCTCGCCACCGGCGCGGTGATCGCGGTGAATGAGCTGCCCTACAACCTGGTTTCACGGGCCATCGAAAAGGAGATCGCGCCTTTTTGCGAGGCCAACGGCATCACCATCATCGCCTCGATGGCGCTGCAACAGGGGCTGCTCGCCGGGATCTACGCAAAACCGGAGGATGTGCCGCCTCATCAGGCCCACAGCCGCCATTTTGCCCAGGAGCGCGGCCGCGGCACATCCCGCCACTATGAGCAGGGCGCGGAGGAAGAGGTGTTTGCGGCGGTGGCGCAGGTGCGGCAGATCGCGCAGGAGCTGGGCGTTTCGATGGCGCAGCTTTCCATTGCGTGGGCGCTGGCAAAACCCGGGATCGGCTGCGCGCTGGTGGGCGCGCGAAGGGTGCATCAGCTCCTGGAAAACCTGGCCGCGGCGGATCTCATCTTAACCGATGCCACCCTTCAAAGGGTGGATGAGGCCGGCGAGCCCGCGCTCCAAAAGCTGGGCCACAACCCGGACTATTATGAAAACTCCGCCCACGGCAGGATACGATGAGAAGAAAAGAGCCCCGAACCGACGGTTCGGGGCTCTTTGGTTCAGGATCCGGCGCTTTTCTTAAATCTGAATTTCATCCATTCCGGCAGCAGCAGCCCAAACCCGCCGCTGCGGCTGGCGCCTGCGATGATGCTCTGGAGCACGATGAAAACAAATAGAAACCCGGAGGTAATGACTCTGGGCCAGGATGCGTCCACGATGCCCAGAAGCGGCACCACCCGCTCAATCAGCGCATTGATCATCACCCCGAAAAAGGTGCCGATGGGCAAGCCCACGCCGCCGCTCAGCATGATGCCGCCGATGACGCTGGAAGAGATCGCGTCGATCTCATAACCATACCCATTGCCGGGGTTGCCCGACGGAGACAGCAGCGTGAAGAGAAAACCGCCGATGCCGGCCAGCAGGCCGCACAGCACATGGGCCATCAGTTGCGTTCTTTTCACGTTGATGCCCATCAGGAGCGCGCTCTGGGGGCTGCCGCCCACCGCGTACAAAGCCCGCCCAAACTTTGTCTTCTTCATCACAATGACCAGGGCGATCAAAACTACAATCGCCACAATGGCCGCCGGGGTCAGATAAGCCACGTCGGGGATGCCGTTTTTGCGTTCGTTGAACAAAAACGGGATATACACCTTCGCACCCGACCAGCTCATAAACAGCGGGTCGGAGATCGGCACCGATTCAGGCCTGATCACGCTGATCATGCCGCGCGCAAAGAGCATGCCCGACAGGGTCACGATGAAAGGCTGGATCTCCAGATAGGAGACCAGATAGCCCTGCACAATGCCAAACAGCAGGCCGATGCCCAACGCCGCCGGGATGGTCCAGATCGCATTGACCTTATACTCCATCATCATCACGGCGCTCACCATGCTCACAAGCCCGGTCACGCCGCCCACAGAGATGTCAATGCTGCCGGAAATCAACACAACGGTGAGCCCCAGAGCGAGCATCAGCAGATAGGCCTTGTTGTTAATCAGGTTGAAAAAGACCGAGTATTTGGCAAAGTTGCTGTCCTGAAACAGGAACAGCGAGATCACATAAAGGAGCACAAAGAGGGAAACGGTGATCAGCAGCAATAGCCCCGCGTTACCCAACCCTCTGCGCTTGCCCAGAAGATCCGGGCCGGATTTGACGCTGTTTCTGATGCTTGTCATTGCGCGAACCCCCCGGCAGACACGTTCCTGTTGAATAACTTGCGGGTCAGCTTCTTCAACTCAGCCTTGAACACCTCGCTGCTGGCCACAATGATCAGCACAATGATGATGGCCCTGAACACATTCAACTGGTCAGCCCGCACATTCATGGCATACAGCGTGGTCGTGATGGACTGGATTGTATAGGCGCCAATCACAGAGCCGGCGATGCTGAACTTGCCGCCGCTCATCAGATTGCCGCCCAAAGCCACTGCCAGGATGGCGTCCATCTCAATGCTCACACCCAGCTCGCCGGAGTTGACGCTGCCCACACTGCTGGAACCGACCAGCCCCGCAACCCCTGCCAACACGCCGCAGATCACAAACGCCATGAAGCGGATGACGCGGGAGTTGAGGCCCACCAGGCGGGAAGCCGACCCGTTGATGCCGACGCTCTGCACATACAGACCCAGGCTTGTGAGCCTGGTGAGCATCACCACAAGACCAATGATCACAATGGTGATCAGTATCGTTGTCCTGATCGGGATGCCGGGGATCTGCACCCCAAGCCATTTATACACCGGGTTCATCACATAGATGGTTTGCCCATGCGTGATTTGCTTGGCCAGAGAGCGGCCTGCCGTATAAAGGATGAGCGTGGCAATCATCGGCTGCAGCTTCAGGCCCGACACCAGCAGGCCGTTGAAGGCGCCGCACAGCGCCCCGCCCAGCAGGCCGATCACCAGCGCCAGGATATAGGGACTGTGGAAGACATCCGTGCGGTATTCCGCGCCATTGAGCAGTAGGCCCGTGAAGCTGGCGGCGATCGCCATGATGGCGCCTACGCTGATGTCCACCCCTCCGGAAGCCGCGATCACCAGCGTCATGCCCAGCGTGACAATCACCAGCAGGCTGGCTTCATCCAGGATATTGGGGATGTAACCCGAGATCAGGCCATTGGTGATGGTGATGTTGAAAAACGTGGGCGTTGTGATGATGTTTTGAACCACCACGATGAGAAGAACCACGATTGAGAATGTGAGCCGGCTGCCGGTCAGCTTTTTCCAAAGAGGTTGAAAAGCAAACTTCGCAGGTTTGTTTCCGGATTTGAAGTCATTCATTGTCGCCCATGCCTCCTGCGATTGTCCGCATGATAGTGCCCTGATTGAGCCCGGAGTCGGTTAGCTCGCCCACTTTGTACCGGTCTCGCATGACCACCATCCTGGAGCATGTGCGGAGCATCTCCTCCATTTCTGAGGAAATGAACGCCACGCTCTTGCCCTCAGCGGCCAGCTTCAGGATCAGCTTCTGTATTTCGGTTTTTGTGCCGATGTCAATGCCTCGGGTCGGCTCGTCCAGAATCATAAACTCCGGGTTGGTGAGCAGCCAGCGGGCCAGAATGACCTTTTGCTGGTTGCCGCCGGAAAGGCTCTTCACCGGCGTTTCCATGCTGGCGGTTTTGATGCTCAGAAGCTTGATATACTCGTCTGCATATTTCTCCATCTCCCTGCGCTTCAAGGGCCTGAACAGTCCATGCTTGGCCTGCAGGGCAATGATGATGTTTTCCCGCACCGAAAGGTCTGCCAGAATGCCATCGGCTTTTCTGTCTTCCGGCAGATAGGCCATCCCCTGCTTCATCGCGTCCAGAGGGTTCCTGATCCTCGCGCTTTTTCCGCGAATGAGCAGCTGCCCCTGCACCGCTTTGTCAGCGCCGTAGATGGCCCGCACCAGCTCGCTCCGGCCGGAGCCCAGCAGCCCGCTGAAGCCCACAACCTCGCCTTGATACATCTTCAAATCAAAGGGCGCCACCTTGGATGTGCCGCTGGACAGATCGCGGGCGTCCACAATCGGCACCTTGCCCTCAAACTTGGATTCGTCACGGTCAACATTGAGGTCTGACAGAACCTCAATCTCCTTGCCCATCATCTTTTTGACAAGCTCCAGGCGCGGCAGGCTCCCGACCTCAAACTCCCCCACCAGCTCCCCATTTCTAAGCACCGTGATGCGGTCGCAGACCTCATAGACCTGCTCCAGAAAATGGGTGATGAATATGATTCCGACGCCATTGTCTCTGAGCTGCCTCATGAGGGCGAATGTCTTTTTCACCTCATCGGCATCCAGGGAGGAGGTTGGCTCGTCCAGAATCAGAAATTTACACTCTGTGTTGACAGCGCGGGCGATTGCGATCATCTGCTGGATCGCGATCGAGCAGCTGTCCAGCTGCGCCGTGGGGTCCGCCGAGATGTTGAGCTTCCGCAGCAGCTCCGCGGCTTTGCGGTTCATCTGCCTCCAGCTGATGAGGCCCATCGACCGCGGCTCACGCCCCAGAAACAGGTTCTCCGCCACGGTGAGATTCGGGCAAAGGTTCACTTCCTGATAAACGGTGCTGATGCCATATTTCTGAGCATCCTGCGGGGAATGGATTGCGATGGGGGCTCCGTCGAGCCGCACGCACCCCTCATCCATGGGAAACACACCAGTCAAAACCTTCACAAGCGTGGACTTTCCGGCGCCGTTTTCCCCCATCAGCGCGTGGATCTCACCCCGGCGCAGCCTGAAGTCCACATTGTTTAACGCACGCACACCGGGGAATGATTTCCCGATGCCGGTCATTGTGAGGGAAGGGTTGTTTTGCTCGCATTCGGCCATATTCATAGAATCACGCACACCCCAGACAGAAATTATTGTGCCGCCGGATCATCACGATCCGCTTACAAGTTTGGTTCGGGGAGACGGATCTCCCCGAACCAAGTTCAAGCCGCCAGTTCACATGGCAGATTCTGTTTGTATTGCCTGCAGAGGATCAATACGGACGGGCATCGATGATCGCCTGGGTGATGGTGTCATAGTAGAAAGCGGTCTCATCGATGGATTCCTTCTTGGCAGGAGCGCCGCCGCCTTCGATCTTCTTGATGATCTCGGCAACCTTCGGCCCGAGCAGAGGATTGCACTCGACGTTGCAGTTGATCTTGCCTTCCAGTGTCTTCTGGAGGTAGGCCCTGTTTGCGTCGAAGGAAATGATGGCGATGCCGTCTTTGCCGCCAACCTTCTTGCCGGCTTCTTCCAAAGCCTGGATGGCGCCGTCGGCCATGTTGTCGTTTTCAGCATAGACGCAATCGATCTTATCGCCATACTGCTGAATCCAGGAGGCCATGATTTCCTTGGCCTTGTCGGTGCTCCACTCGCCGGTCTGCCGCGCCATCAGAGTCCAGTTGCTGTGGCCGGCGATGCCGTCGTCAAGAGCCTTGCTGCGGCCGACCTGGGCTGATGCACCCAACTGGCCCTGCAGGTTCACGATGTTGACCTTCTTGTCGGCGGGGAACCGCTTGGCGATCCAATCGGTGGCCTTCACGCCCTCGTTGTAGAAACCGCCGCCGACCCAGCAGACATAGAGGTCTTCGCTGGCATTGACGGTGCGGTCCATCAGAATCACGGGGATGCCGGCATCCTTGGCGTTTTTCAGCACGGTGTCCCAACCATCCACGTTGACGGCGGCGATCACGATGTAGTCCACGTCGGCGTCAATGAAGCCCTGCACGTCGGTAACCTGCTTGCCGGCGTCGTTGTTGGAGTCAGCCAGGATCAGGTCAAATCCGTTTTCCTTGCTGAGCGCGTCCTGCACAGACTTGGTGTTGGCCTTGCGCCAGTCAGACTCGTCCGCCTTGCACTGGGCAAACCCAACCTTGATCAACTTGCCGGATGCCGCCGGTGCGGGCGTGGCTGCAGCCGGGACCGGCGTCGCCGTGCAGGCGGCCATCCCTACCACTACCAAGACAGCCAAAATAGCACCAATGAGCTTTTTCATACTCTGGTCTCCTTTCGATATTTACCATGCTGAAGGTACCCTCTATTCCTATTTTTTATATCATGCGCATAAACAGATCACAACATGTCTAGTTGATGTGCATAAGTTATTCAACCATTTGGAGTAAATTGCATACCATTGGCAATTCCCTGTCGAAACCAGCCGTAATCCGCCCGTAGTTTTTCAAAAGCGGATCGTAAAAAAACAACCGCCGCGACTGCACGCGGCGGCTCTGCCGGCAGGGGCCGCCGGCGCTCATCAATATCCGCGGCCGTCAATCATTTCCTGGGTGATGGTGAAGCTGTCAAACAGCGCCTCATCGATGTATTGCACTTGCTCCACCGGGTCGCCGCGCTGCATCTGCTTGATGATCTGATCCACATAGGGGCCCTGCAGCGGGTTGCACTCCACATTCAGCGCGATTTTGCCCTCCAGGCAATATTTCAGCCCCAACCTTGTGGCGTCAAACGAGATCACGATCACGCCATCGCTCGCATTGCATCGCAAACCGGCTTCCTCCATCGCGTCGATCGCACCGAGCGCCTCGCCGTCATTCTCGCAATACACAACGTCGATGTCTCTGGTCCTCTTCAAAATGGCTCCCATCACCTCATATGCCTTGGCCCTTGTGAAGTCGCCGCACTCCGACGCCACCCGCACCCAACTGGGGTTCCGCTCAATGGCCTGATCCAGTGCGCCGGACCGTCCGATCTGCGCGGTGGAGCCGATTGTGCCCTGGATGTGCACAATGCGGACAGGCTCCTCCGTCCTCCCCTGCTGCTCGAGCAAATCCTCCAGCCACTGGGTGGCTCTGATGCCTTCCTTGCGGAAATCGGAGCCGATGAAAGCCTGATAGAGGCTTTCGTCCGTGGTGCGGATGTTGCGGTCGATCACAATGACCGGTATCCTGGCTTCCTTTGCTTCCTGCAGAATCGAGTCCCAGCCCGTTTCCACCCTTGGGGAAAACACGATATAGTCCACGCCCTGCTGGATGAAATTGCGGATCGCCCGGATCTGGTTTTCCTGCATGTTGCGGGCGTCATCAAAAAACAGCTCATACCCGTTTTCCTCGCTCAATGCGGCCTTCATGCTTTCGGTGTTGGCAACACGCCACTCCGACTCCGCACCCACCTGCGAAAAGCCGACCACAATAAGATTGCTTTTGGATGCCCCCGCGGCGGGCAGCGGGTCCGCCACGCACCCGCCCAGCAGTGCCGACAGCAGAATGGCTGCCATGAGCACCTTCTTGATCATCTCTCCATCTCCTTATCGGCCGTTTGCATGGGGATTGTCACGGTCACTGTGGTGCCGGCGTCCCTCTTGCTTTCCAGGGAGAGGCCGTACTCCTTGCCAAACAGGATCTGTATCCTCTGGTGCACCGTTCGCAGCCCAAACCCTTCGCGCTTGCCGTCGGTGAGCGTGGCCCGCATCTCCTCCAGACGTTCTTCCGTCATGCCGGCCCCGTCGTCGGTCACCTCCAGGATCAGCCGCTCCCCCTGCACGCGGCCGGTCACGCGGATGTGGCCCATGCGCCGCCTGTTTTTGATGCCGTGATAAAGCGCGTTTTCCACCAGCGGCTGCAGCGTGAGCTTTGGCAGAGTGAAGCTTTCCAGGTGAGCGGGGATATCGATTTCATATTCCATGAGGTCCCGATAGCGCATCTGCTGGATTTCCAGGTAGCTCCGGATGTGCCGCTCCTCCTCGGCGATGGTAATCACATTCTGGCCGCGGCTCAAGGAGAACCGGAAATAGTTGGACAGGCTGCCCACCATTTTGACAGCCTCGTCAATTTCCCTGGACTCGATCAGCCACACGATCGTATCCAGCGTGTTATACAGGAAGTGGGGGTTGATCTGTGCCTGCAGCAGCGCCAGCTCGGTGCGCCTGCGCTGCTTTTCCTGCTCGGCGTTTTTATCAATCTGGATCTTCAGCCGCCCCACCATGCTCTCGATGCCGTCGGAAAGGATCTGCACTTCCTCCACATCGGCCTGAATCGGCTCGCAGACCAGCAGGCTGCCCTTTCCGATGGATTCCAGGCGTTCGCAGATCCGGTCAATCGGGTCTACGATCCTGCGGCTGAGCTTTCTGGACTTGTTCAGCAGGAAATAGAGCAGCACCAGCGAAAACACCGCGACCACGCCCATCAGCAGGATCATGCTCCTGATCATGCCCGACTGCAGCGCGTTCAGATGTGCCGCTTCATAATACAGATAGGTGTACATATACTCCTGGATGAGGCCGGTTGTGATATAGATGTTGTTGTTCAGCTGGTCCATCCTGGAATCGTATTCGGTGGTCTCCGCGATTTTCTGCATCTTGTCTTCCAGGTTGTGGCACAGGCTCAGCACGCTGCTGATGGCGCGAAGACTGTCCTTCTCCGTGGTGGTGTCGATCAGCTTCTGGGCAATCGTCTTGGCGGACTGCACTTCCTTGGCCGGCAGGCCCTCGGAATACTGGCTGTCGATCACATAGTAGTACATTTTGTCGTCCACGTCGTCTTTGAAGTTCTGGTTGAAGTATGACGCCGTCGTGACATTGTTGAGGATCGCGTGATACTGCAGCGCATACACGATGCCGATGGACGCGATGCCCACGATGACAGCCATCGGCGGCAGCGCGACGATCAGGATCATCGTCCAGAGCTTGCTCTGCATTGTCATTTTGCCGCTTTTGGCTTTTAGCCTGAATATTCTGCTCACTGCTGGCTACCCCTGCGGTATTCGCTGGGCGTACAGCCCGCCACCTTCTTGAACACAAAGCTGAAATAATGCGGATCGCGGTAGCCCACGGCGGCGGCGATCTCGCTGGAGCGCTTGTCGGTCTGGCTGAGCATGCGCTTGGCCTCGCTGATCCGCTTGCCGGTGAGGTATTCCACAAAGGTCTGGCCGACCTCCTGGCTAAACATCGCGGAAAAATAGTTCGGGCTGATGTTTACCTTTCTGGCAACCTTGTCCAATGAAATTGACTCATCCGGATAGTGCTCGTTGATATACCCGATAGCCTGGGTGAGCAGCTCGCGCTGCTGCCTCTTGCTTTTGCTGTCTCTCAGCTCCACCGCTTGCTGAATGACCTGGCGCGCAAAACGCCGCGCCTCCTCCTGCGTGGAGGTGCCGCCATCCGGTCGGAGGTCCAGCGGCCAGAAGCCGTCGCCCCGGAAGCCGATTGAGTTGATATATTCGGCCGCCACAAAGCAGACCGTCATGATCAGATATCTGCAAAACAGCGGCAGGGCTGAAGAATCCAACCCGGCGCTGCTCAGAAGCTGATCGACAAAATGGTCAATCTCCTCCGGCGATCCGCTGTTTAAAAAGCTGCGGATGCGCTCCTGGTCGATCTCGCCCGCCTTTTTCTCCGCTTCGTCCTTTTTGCGGAAGCTGCAAATGCTTGCCTCCGATAAAACATGCTCCCCTTGGCACAGATAGCGGTAAGCGAGCACGCGGTTGGCTTCGTTGAAGCAAGCCGGCAGGGAGCCCAGCCGCGCCACCGGTGTGCCGCAGGCCACATGCCAATCCACATCATGCCCGGCGCAGCGCTGCCGGATGATATCCACACAGTCATTGGTCTTCTGCGCGATGTCGCCTTGCGTGCCTTTCACCAGCACGGCGTATGTGGTGACATTCCAGTGAAACAGAATCATCTCCGGATGGCCGACGAAAAACCGGGTGACGGCATCCTGCACTGTGGCAAGCGAGTCCGTATAGCTTTCCGGCGAGCTTCCGTCATATTGGGCGCTACTCAGCGACAGCAGCACAATGTTGTAATACGGCGCGTTCACGTCAATGCCCATTGCCTTGGCGGTTTCAGAAATCTCCGAAACGCTCAGGCCGCCGGTCACAATTTTCTCAAAAAACCTCCGGCGGGAGAATGTTTCATACTCCTGCGCCTCGCGTTGAAATCTGGCCAGATATTCCTGCTGCCGCTGCTCCGCTTCGATCTTCTGCTGCAGCGCCACCAGCGTCTCCGCGATTTTTTCCTTCACGATGGGTTTGAGAAGATAGCGCTCCACACCCAAACGGATCGCCTGCTGGGCATAGGAGAAATCATCGTATCCGCTGATGATGACAATTTTGGTCCTGGGCAGCTCCTTGCGGACCAGTTCAATCAAAGCAAGGCCGTCCATAAACGGCATTTTGATGTCTGTGATGAGAAGATCGGGCTGGATCTGGCGGATCAGGGGCAACGCGAGCTCACCATCCGGCGCGTCACCGGCATAGGAAAATCCGTATTGCTCCCAGAAAATGTTTTTGCGCAATCCTTCCCGCACCACAACTTCATCCTCAACCAGAAAAACCTTGAACATGCTGTGGTTCCCTTTCAATCTCCCTGAGAAAGTGCATTTGAGTTCATTTGCATATGGGCATAACATCCCAGTTAATTATGCGTATTTTTTCAGCATTCGCCAATAGATTTTTTTATTGAATCGGTGTGTTTTTCAAAGGAAATGGTTTGATGAATCAGAAAACCCGCTGGCAGATGCTGCCGGCGGGCATTGGGTTCCTATTTTCAGCGGCCGACAGACACCTCAAAGGGCGGCCTGCCACCTATGGCTCAGGCAAAATCTTCCGCGTTCAACGCCCGGTGTTTGATGGGCAGCCACTCCCGCAGCGCGATGCGCAGCGTCTCATCCCACAGATCCCACTCGTGGCCCATGCCCTTGACGATCTCCATGCGGGTGTCGTAGCCCCACTCCCTCAGGTCTTGATCGGCCCGCAGCGCCCGATAGAGCGCGTGGTCGCAGTCACCCACCCGGAAGAACAGCCTGGGCAGTCTCCTGCCCTTCTCCACGTTCTCCCTGGCAATGGCATAGACGTCGTTCACAGTGCCCCGGATGAGCTCCTGATCGTGGATGATTGCGGAGATGCCGCCGGAGGGCGCCTTCGTGTCAAACGAAAAGTCAAACTGGCCGTCTACGGTCTTCACCACACTGGGCACGCCGGGCCGGTAGGACGCGCCGGACATCAGCAGCGCAGCGGTAAACCTCTCCGGGTAGTTGATCGCAAGCTTCATCGCGCCGTGAGACCCCATGGAAAGGCCGGCGACAAACGTATCTTCCCGGCGTGTGGAAATGGGATAGAGCGCCTCGCAGACCTCCGGCAGCTCCTCGGAGACAAAGGTGAAATAACTGGGGCCACCGTCATAATCGGTGTAGCAGGAGTTGTGCACCGACGGCATGATCACGGCCAGCTTGTGTTCGTCGGCATAGCGGACGATGTTGGTGTTGTTGATGTAGTCGCTGTCATCTCCGAATCCGCCGTGCAGCAAATACATCACCTGGTATTTGACACCCGGTTTGTAACCTGAGCCCTGCTGGCTTGCGGCTGGCAGGATGACCGACACATTCGTGGGCATGCCGAGCGCTTTGGATTGATAGTTCATACGGATGACAGCCATAACTCTCCTCCTCGTCTCTTGGGCAACCAGAACTGTTAACTGATGAGTGCCGCTTCTTCAGCCTGTTTCGGCCTTCTTTCAGCCTTCTGCTGGAAGAAAAACAACGCGCCACCCAGCAGCGTGACCGCCGCACAGAAATAAAACATGATAGCATACCCCGCGGCACCGGCAATCGCCCCGCCAATGACAGGCCCAACACCCTGGCCGACGTCCGCGCCGATGAAGTAGGTGCTTGAGGCAACGCCGCTGCGGCCCGGGCCGGCCCGTTTGATGCTTTCCGCCAGCAGGGAGGACTGTATCGCCGACGACGCAACAGCCTTCAAGGCGCCGGCCACCAGCAGCATCCAGAGCGATGTGGAGAACCCGTGCAGGAACATGGATAAAACGCCGATGGCAAACGCCGGATACACCAGCACTCTCAGGCCCTTGCGGTCCATAATCTTGCCCGCGATGGGGCGCACGACAAACATCACCGCCGCCGTGACAAGGAAATAGGCACTGAGGCTCTCAATACGAAGCTCCTCGGAAAACAGCAGGATGTAGGCGTTCACAATGCCGTTGTTCAGCGACATCACGCCGGATATCACCGAGAGCATCAGCGCTTCTTTGGCAACCAGATCTTTCCAGGAAATCTTGTGAAGCTTGGGCCGCTCCGCGGCGATCTCCCGGTTGGGATGCCTGAACAGCAGCAGCATCAAGGCCGATATCACCGCCAGCACGCACGAAAAGACAAACGTGAGCGTGTAACCGAGATGCTGTGTGGTCAGGATGCCCAGCCCCGGAGCAACCGCCACCGCCAGGATCTGGCCGAGGCCCACATAACCAAGGCCTTCGCCGGTGCGGTCCTTGGGGATGATCTCGCTGGACAGCGCCATGGAGGCCGTGCCGCTCATGCCGAAACCGATGCCGTGGAGCACCCGGAAGAACAGGATAACCCCCACGTTGCTGGAAAGCGTGTATCCCAATACGGCCGCGCCGATCATCAGATTGGAGAAAAGCAGGATGTTCCTCTTGTTGAAGCGGTCTGAAACCACGCCAGAAACCGGCCGGACGACCAGCGCCATGATGGAGAAAATACCCACGATGGTGCCGGCGATGGTCAGCGTGGTGCCGAGGGCGACCATATATTTTGACAAAATGGTGGAAACCATGTTGAAGCTGAACGCTGAAAATACATTTGCCAGGATCAATAAGATATAATTCC
>JAEYYW010000074.1 GCA_023428265.1 Bacillota bacterium
ATCACTCACACTGCTGCCGCCTTGGGAGTTGAACGAGACGGTAACTTGCTTTACAGTGACACTGCACTGTCCGACAAAATTGCCATCCCTGGTCATCGCCCTAATGGTCACTGTACCAGGCGATACACCGGTAACCAGCCCATTGTTAACCGTTGCTATCTTACTGTTGCCGGATGACCACGCAACCATCTTGTCGCTTGCGTTGTTGGGCTGGATACTGGCAAGTATTTGCTTGGTTGAACCGACATATATGGTGGTATTCGACACGTTCAGGGTGATTCCAGTGACCGGAACAAACACCGGTGAGATGCCACAGGTATAATATCGGCCGTCGCTGCTCTTAAGAATTGCGGCGATTTCATTCCCATCATACTGCAGGTTTACGATAGTGTCATCGAGGGTCAGTGTATAGAGCGCTTTTTGCGTGCTATACTCAAAGGCAGTTAGCATTCTTTCATTGCCAATATAGAAACGGTCAGAATCCTTATCAAAGCAGATGGCAGTAAATGGCTTCCCCAGCGTCCCCCAGTACTGCATGTCTCCGGTTTGTGCGGACTTACTAACGAAAATGGTGCCAGCGCCATTAAAGATGAATTTACCTTGTGGGTCGATTTTCATATAAGTGGACATGTCGTAATCGCCATGATAGGGGGAGCCATAATACTTCGTGATCAACCCATTGGAAATTTCAACCGCAGTAATGTCTCTTGGGGACAGCACTGTAGTAATCAGGTATATTTTATCGGAAGCAGGATTCCGTTCGACGTAGCATTCACAGAAAAATCGTTCCGCGAAGGATAATAACGCACCGGTATTCCCGTTATAACTGACGACGACCGACCATTGGGCAGATCCTGGAGCAAGGAAGAAATTACCCTTGCTGTCAACTTCAATGTCAAAGGGATCCACGTCTGTGCTGAACAGGGCTTTCGTTGTGAATGTTGCTGTATCGATTACCGCCACTGCACCAAATCCGTCATTATTTCCATAATAAAGATGACCGGTGCGCAGCAACGTTAGGTAAAGGTTTCCGTTGTGTATCGCGATGCGCTCGGCACGTACACTAAATGCCTTCTCAGTGATCTGACCAGTTGCCAGATCGACCCTGTAGAGGCTCTTTCCATTCTCCGCGGTCAAATATTCCACCGCTCGGTCAGGGTCAAGCACAACATCCAATGGTGTAAATCCCAGGTTCAATCGGCCATCATTTGAAAGGGCATTGCCAGCGCGTTTTATCACAGTGATGTTATAAGCCTGCGAATGACCGCTGGCAGGGTTAGTCACCGTGACGATAAACTCGTTCTTACCGACTGAAAGCGGTTGGTGCCCAATGTCTCCGGCAACGACACAGCCTGGCAGGGCAGCAACCGCTGCAATATCCACACCTGTCTGTGAAGCCGGTACTTCACCGGTTTCTACCATTGGGCGCATAGGGTATAGCCCATCAATCACATCACCGTTGCACTTCACTGACTGTAACATTGTATCTGAATATGCCCAGCGAAACTGAAGATTCTCCTGGCTATTTTTTTGTGCCAGGTAGAGATTGCCTACCGAACCAAGCATGAACTGTGTCGGCGAAGGGTCTCCCCATGAGCGCTTGAATGAAAAAGTGGATGCATCGAAAACATTGATCACATAGGTCCCATCGCAATATATCTCATTGGTTAGCTGATCAACAACAAAACCATCAACGTTTGACAGTGTTGTCTCCGGCACAAGGTCATATGCGGCATTGTTGCTGCAACGCATCACCGTGCCGTTTTTCAACAAAAGGTGCATCCCGTCGGGCATAATAGCAAAGGAACTTCCAGGGCAGTTGGTGTTGGACTTCACCAGTGTCAACTGGCCATCCTTGATCCGATAAGAAGAGATTTTATCGTTCGCAACATAGAGCAGGCCGTTTTCCTCATTGGGTTGCACATCCAGGATGGAATTTATCGCCTTGCTAAAAACCAGCGAATGATCAGTTCTTGAGTATGCTTTTATGACTGAGCTTGAAAAGGCATAGATTATGGTTTTATCCCCTCGTATGCCTGTGAAGGAAGTATCTACGTTAAACACATCACTTAAAGCAAATGTATCGGTATCAACGACTCCCACAGAACGGGTATTGGTCTTTGTATTATACATGGTGAGAAGGAGGGTGTTTCCTCCGTATCCCAGCTGTTCCGGTATCCCGGGCAAGGGAAGGACTGTAACACCACCGGTGGCACCGTCAAACTTATATAAGAAAGATTTATCCGTTCCTATCATGTAGACAACCCCATTCGCTGACACTTGGGCTGTGGGTGTCAAGAATGAAGGGTTGGTAGCAAACGTGTGATCATTGGTTTGCCTGTAGACGCGGACAGTGTACTCTTGCTTCACGCTTTTATCCAAAGCCTCTACACCGATCTTCACGGTTGCGCACGCGCCTTCATTCAACGAAATGGTCTTGCTCTGTACTTTTTCGCCATCAATAGTGATCATGGAGTTGTCATCCGCCGGTATCGGCTCGATGCTTACTGCAGCATTATCAGCCAGCAAGATCAAGTTGTACTCCAGTGTGTCCTTATCAAAAGCAGGTGATAACGTTCCGGCAGATGTACGTATAGAGGATAGGTCAACATCAAGATCACGAATGCTCAGGTTCCGAACATAATACTTCAGGCTGCTGCTCTTCTGCAACAAAGTGATCTTCTCATTGCGGAAGCAAATGCTGATAATATCATCTGATACTGTGTAGAAATCCTTTAACTCGCGGCTGTCATAATAGTACGCGAATATCGTTTTACCGTTGGCTACATAGAAGGTATTGCTCGAAAGATCAAAGCACATCGAAGTGAACGCGGTGTTGAGTGTTCCATCGTAATTCATATCGCCGGCTTGCTCCGGTGCAGAGGTAAAAATGCACCCAGACCCGTTAAAGATGTATTTACCGTCAGGCGATACTTTGATGTATGCACTCATGTTGTAGTCGCCATGGTAAATGCTATCGTATGCTTTTGTAATTATACCACTGGATATTTCGTAAGCCGTTATATCGCTTGGGCTCACATTGCTCGTGACTGAATACAGTTTTCCCGAGACAGGATTCCCTTCTATATAGCTACGATAATACAAGCTAGTGGCAGATAAGGACACTCCGGTGTTACCATCATAACTGGCAAGGTATGACCATTGGTTGGAACCAGGTGCCAAGTATATGTTACCGTCCTCGTCCGCCTCAATATCAAATGGGTCAATATTCGTATTAAAGATTGCATCCGTTTGAAATGTCCCAGTGTCAACAACCGCAACGGCACCATACCCCTTATTGGATGCGGAATATACGTGCCCTGTTCGCAGTAGCGTCACATATACTTTGCCATTCTTAACCGTTAACCGTTCAGCCGGCAGAGTGAATAACTTTTCAGTAATTCCCCCCGTCTGTAAATCCAGTCGGAACAGGCTGTAACCATCGGCCGCTGTCAAATAGGCCACCGGTCTGTCAGGGTCGAGCGCGAAGTCCTCGGGAATGAATCCCAAGTCCCCAAACCCGTTATACTCAGTTGCAGGGAAGTCCTTTGCCGCACGGTTGATTACAACGGTATAAGTCTGTGTGATCCCAGTCGATGGGTTCTTTACAGCGATGGAAAGCTTATTGTTTCCTACCGCCAACGGCATTAAGCCGACGTCGCCGGATACCTCTCCCCCAACCATGGCTGGTATGGCCGAAACATCCACACTGGCTGTGGCATTGGACACCATAATATCATCGATGTTGAATTGCAAAGGATATAACTCGCTGATCGCATCGCCGTTGATCTTCATCGACTTCAGCAGAGCCCCGGGGTCTGTGGCACTAAAGACCAGGTTGTTTGTGGAGTCCCTTTGCGCAGTAATTAACCTGCCCGCGGAAAACAGAAGATACTCCGTCTTGCTTTTTTGCGGGATCACCCGAATCGGATTAAGCGTCGCAGAATCATATACCTGTATGAGTCTGTCTACAGCAACATACAACTCACCATTGCCAACATCGGCAGATGTGGTGTTGCTGGCTGGCAATTTTGTTTTGTAGTTTAAGGCCTCATTTGCGTCCGAAGCGCAGGTCAAGACATAACCACTGCTGAGCACCAGGCTTTTCCCATCGGGCATGATAGAGATTTGAGTAGCCCCATATTTGCTGTTTGTCTTTACAAGAGAAATTACTCCATCTGTAATATTGAGACATGAAGTGGCATTGTTTTGAGCACTGTATAAGTTCCCATCCACGGGATTGCACTCAAGATCGTATAGATTGCTGATCATCACGGATGACAGGAAATTTCCAGAATAATCATATACGCAGATTGTGTTGTTGCTATAGGCATAAATATAGTTTGCATCCGCCGTTATTCCCAAAATATCAATATTCACAGCAATCGTGCTGGATACCGTAAAAGATGCAGGGTCTACGATCGCAATAGCATCAGAGCCGTAATCAGGTGTACTAAGTGCGGTCAAGAGTAGGTGATTAATTATGGATATTTTCGTGGGTGAATATGGTAAATTCAGTATTTGAAATTCGCCTGTCTCCAGATCGGCCGCCACAAGCTGATTATTCTGGTTATCGGTAAGGAAAATCGTTTGATCGTCCGGAGAGGCAGCCGCATCGCTTGGTGTAAATAGAATGAGCGCCCCCAAAGGAGCAGATGGGGCACTCAAGGCACTAGATTGCATGAAGACAAAGATCAGGACGAAAGCAACGATTGAAAAAATGCAAAATCTCTTGAACATGAATGCCTCCACGAACATCTCATATTACCAACCAACTTATTAACATAAGCATACGGAAGAGATTAATACCATTATATATATATCACAAAATTATAGCAACAAAAACAATAGCCAAGCTTTCTGTTTTGAGTTGGCAATATTGACAAGTAATCATTCTGTACTCTATGCATGGAGAGGATGCACGCCAATGGTCACCATAGGCAAATATTGACTGATATTGGACTATATGGTATTTTGTTATTGAGTTATATCAACGGCGGTTCGTATGGATGATAGTTTCCGTGACATAGAGTTTGAGCTATATGGAAACCTTGTACAGATTCGGAACATACTGTCGTATTATGATACCCAGGATGACATATTAACAGAAATACAAAAGACAATCGCTCAAATAAAGTCAAAAACATACAATGTAGCCGTGATGGGCGAGTTTAAGCGCGGCAAATCCAGCCTCATCAACGCCCTTTTGGGCCTGAATGTTTTGCCATCCGACGTTACCCCTACTACAGCCACAATCAACCGCATCACATTCGGCACGGAGCCAAAGGCAACCATTCATTTCATCGATGGCCGCAAGAACGATATCACCATCTCCGAGTTGCAGTCTTATGTCACAAAGCTGACGGAAGAAAACGAGAAGACTGCGCGTTCCATCCGGGAAGCGGTCATTTATTTTCCCACAGTCATCTGCCAGAATCATGTGGACATCATCGACACACCGGGGTTGAATGACGATGAGGATATGACGAGGACGACGATCAATATCCTCAACAACATTGATGCAGTCATCGTCACCATCTCCGCATTGTTTCCATACAGCGAAACGGAGAGAAAATTCGTCGCACAGCTCATCGGCAGCAGCGGCATCCGTAATATCATGTTTGTTGTAACCTTCATCGACCAGGTTGACGAGGAGGAGCTGCCCAAGCTGTTGCAGGGAATCCGGAATCGCATCAGCGTGATGACAAAAGAGGAACTCAGGGCCCGATTTGCAGGGCAACCGCAAGTCATTGAAAAAGGCGACGAGCTGCTTGATGAAAGCAACCTCAAGTTCTTCCATGTGTCAGCGGTCCAGGCGCTGAAGTCCTTCCCCGGCAATGATCGCCGTCTGCTTGGGAAAAGCCGGTTCCCGGAGTTTAAAGAGGAGTTGTACAGAACACTGACTGCGCAGCAGAGCGTGAACATCGTGGAAAAAACAGCATCGCTGACAGATTTGTCCTTGAAGCGGTTTGACTCGATTTATCACGAGAAGTTCAACATCCTCTCCTCAAGGATTCAATGGCTCAAAACTGCCTTGGATCAGACCGGTCACTATTTCAGCGATCAGGCCATGCTGTTTCAAGCATACCGGCAGGGAAAATCCACAACCATCTCTGCCCTGCTTGGCCGAGCCAGGCAGATTCACACGCATATGATCGGGTGCTTTATCGGGGAGCTGTCGAAGGTGAAGGTCAACGAGGCCTTCGTCATCCGGGCTGCAATCAGCGCGGGCAAAGCGTTATCAGAGCAATATGCCAGGGAGTTGGCGCTGAGAGACGCCGAAATGGTGCGGGGCATGTTTCTGGCGATTGGCAGGGAGCTGGCGGAGCGGCGCAGCCGCATGCTGTTGCAGTATGACGCGGCTGAGACCAGCGCTCATCACGAAAACACAGAGTCCTTCCTTTCGGAGTTTGAGAGAGAGTTGATGGCAATACCCCTGCCGTCGCTCAATTTAGCCGATGATTTCGTGCCAAAATGTGCCAACCTTGCCCACTGCAATGTCATTGAACACATCCGCACAACCGCTGCCAAGCCAATTGACACCTATCTTTCGCAGTTGGGAGGCACAATTGAAGCCTGTTGGTCGGTGTGCAACTCATACATCCACTTTGACGACGGATGCGAAACGCAGATCACCGTAGACTTACGAAACTCCTTGAACACGGCGGAGACAGACATGCTGGTTTGCCAGTCCAACTACAACCTCCACAAAAAAATGGTTGAGGATCTTGTCACCGGCACGGAAACGCTACTCGCCCAGTTCCGGCAAAGGAGGTAACCCGGTGATGTATTGCACAAAATGCGGCCATGCTGCCAAACCAGGAGCCAAATACTGCCTCATGTGCGGGAAGCAGCTGGCAGCTGAGACGATTGCGCAGGCTCCATCTCCTGCCCCTGAGCCTGTTGTGGTCCCGATTGCCGAGCCACCGCGGCCAAGAGCCTGCACCAAGTGCGGCGCGGAGTTGGTGAGTGATATTTTGTTCTGCCCCGCCTGCGGAACGAAAAATTACGTCGCCCAACCGCATAAGGCAAGGAAAGGTGATCTGCTGATCGAGTTGGAGAACTGCAATTTGATCAAGCTGCAGATCTTGAAAAATCCGGGCACGCTCCTTTTGTATGATGACAAGCTCTGTTTCCGGGCAGCCACCGCCGGGAACAACCTTGTGATACCTTATGCTGATCTGGCCTCTGTGGCGGCGCAAAGCGGCATCAGCTACAAATATGGAATCAAGCTCAGCTCAACCACCGGCAAGATCTATCAGTTTTGCCTGCCGGAGTGTTATGCGGATAGTTATCCTTATGTAATCAGTCTGATTCTGGATTATATACACTGAGGAGCATTATGATGAGCGAAAAGACATCTTTCAGCACCTTCTCCGATTATCGGCAAACCGTTGCAACGGTTCGTGACAGCCTCCTGAAACTCCAGAACTACTGCGAACTGCTGAAGCTCAACTGCACATCAGAATCCATTTCCGATCTGCTCAAAAAGAGCGCGGCAGACTCGTTTACGGTGGCAGTCGTCGGGGAATTCCGGCGGGGCAAATCCACATTGATCAACTCCCTGCTGGGCAAGGCGGTGCTTCCATCCGATGTCCTTCCCACCACCGCCACGCTCAACAGGGTCACATACGGCATAACACCCCATGTGAAAATCGAATATAAGGACAATAAGGAAGAGGAGATCCCCATTGAGCTGCTGCCGGACTATGTCACGAAGCTCACCGATGAAGCGGAAAAACGGGCGGAGTCCATCCGGCAGGCCACGGTTTTCTATCCGATCGGCTACTGCAAGAACA
>JAEYYW010000078.1 GCA_023428265.1 Bacillota bacterium
GCATTTGGTCTCCTTTGGGTTGTATCGAAATGAATGAAGCGTATAATGTTCAGTCGTTCATTCCGAACTCTCTGGCGATTGGAGATGATGAGGGTGGAAGAGTACTAATATATGTAGCAGAAGGCGATTCTATTGGTTTGTATTTAGTTGGGTTTGGGGATCTTGATTTTGAGGATGCTATTTGGGTTGCTCCATCACTTCACGATCTTCTTGTAAATAACGTTGGTATTGCTTTGTTTTAATTGTAGTATTGTGAATAGATAACAGGTTTGGGCAAGAGCAGTCTTGCCTTTTCCGCTTTAAACGACCACAATCATCTTTCACCTTTCGACGAAACCAAGCTGAATGAAAAGCTGGCCGCCTCTGGCCGCACCGTCACCCCCGGCAACCTCTACGCAGTCACGGTGCGGCGGGGGAAGTATCAGGATGGGGTGCCGTATCAGGCGGGGCAAGAGATACAGCCCGCCGGGGATGGCTCTGCCACTCACATCCTGGAGGCATTTGGGGTAAGTGCCGGTGGAGAGACGATCAATTTCAAGAGGGTGACGGATGCAGAGCTGCGGAAGATGGAGCGCGGCGCGGCGGAGGGGGAAAATGTTGCGGAGGTTGCAGGAGATGGGGTGGGGAGTGGAGAATATTCTATTAGTTCAGGACACCGTGCGGCAACTCTTGATGAAATTGTTGTTAAGTTTAAACGAAATCCGAAGCATAACACAGAAGAGTTTTCAAGGCAGCTTAAGGCGCAAGAAGAAGGTATGAACAGGCTTTCTGTAGAAGAATATTTGCGCAATAGAAGCAGATATCTCGCAGAAGGGAGGGGGCAAACAAGCAGTGCGGCTCAACGTATTGCACGAGAAAATGCTTATCTTGATAAAGTGAACGAATTAAGGCGCTCTGGCTTGAATGAAGAAACAGCGAGCAATGAGGCTAGGAAATGGATTGTTTCCCAGGCTGCACTTCACAATCCAGATCTGATAGCGGGAGGATATCCTAACAATGTTGATGGAGTGGGTGATAGTGAGGTCAACTCATCAATTGGATCACAATGGAAATATCTAGTACGTGGAGTTGATGAGAAGATAATAAGCTCTGTTAAGGGCTGGTCTTCTGAGGATAGAGCGAGAACCCTGTTGAAGATCAAACTAGACGAATAGGAGGCAAGTAAAATGGAATTGTTTGAGAACTTTTTGCGTGTGTCTGCTGCGAGCACACAAACAATCAATAAGTATAAGGATTTATTGCCAGAAGAGTTGATTGGCGTTTGGAAGAAATATGGTTATGGTAGCCTTCTTAATGGATATTTGAAGGTTATAGACCCTGACGAATTTCAACAAATACTCAATGATTCTTATTCTCGAGCAAGTGTCTCAATACCAATATTCGCCACAGGTATGGCTGACCTTATTACGTGGGAAGAAAATAGATACTTAAGGTTGGTGAAATATCGACGTGGCAATTTCCATGGGATCTCTGCAGGTTTCGAGTTTTTCTTTTCTGATTTATTGGATGAAGGATTCTGTGATAGGCATCTGGACTGGCAGCAATACAAAGGTGCAGTTGTTATGAAAGGCAAGCTTGACTTTGATGATTGCTTTGGATATGTTCCGCTATTAGGATTGGGTGGTGCTGAAAAAGTTGAACATCTACAAAAGGGTCGAATTAAGGATCACATAATGCTAATCAATGAGTTGGTAGGACCGATTCAATAAAGTCAGGCCTATCAACTGCTAGTCTTGAGTCAGGCAAGGACAACCTTGCCTGATTCTTTTTTAATATACGCAATACCACCGTCACCCCCGGCGACCTCTATGCAGTCACAGTGCGGCGGGGGAAGTATCAGGACGGGGTGCCGTATCAGGCGGGGCAAGAGATACAGCCCGCTGAGGACGGTTCCGTCACGCACATCCTGGAGGCGTTTGGGGTAAGTGCCGGGGGAGAGACGATCAACTTCAAGAGGGTAACGGATGCAGAGCTGCGGAAGATGGAGCGCGGCGCGGCGGAGGGGGAAAATGTTGCGGAGGTTGCAGGAGATGGGGTGGGTAGTGGCGAAAATATCAATACTGGCGAGGTAGAGTTTTTTCATCCTAAAAATGCTACAATCGAAGAGATCGAGCAGATCAAAAGATACGTTGATTTATGTAATGAAGCTCAGATGCACGATTATTTATCACCGACAGGACGTGTTTCAACACGAGGGCAGTTAAGAAGGCGTGCATCAAAGGCAGCAGAAAAAGAAAGAAAACGAGCCGCGATTGCTGGAGTTCCGTATAAAGGACATGTCGGTCATGCGCCAGATACAACATGGACTGGGAAGGAAGATCCATTTCGTTATCTTGACTTAAGTCCACGAGTTAATGAAAGTCTTGGAGCGCAGGCAGTAAAATATCCTATTGGATATAAGCCAACTAAATTCGTCTACAAGGGGAGGGGTAAAAAATGAGTAACGATTGGGCGGAGAGAATTGTTACATTGGCATTGGTTAAGCAAGATTTAGCTAAAGCCGATAAAGAGCAACTATGGCCATACCACCTGCCATCATTAGCTGCGTCAAAAGATGAACTTGATGCTGTTGAAAGCTATCTAGGATTTAAACTGGATAAAGAGTATAGAGCTTTCTTGGATATGGCTAACGGATGGAAGGGCTTCTTCCAGTATATTGATTTGTTTGGAACAACACAATTGCTTGGTTCACCAGATATGGAATATGCGTGCGGCTTGCTTGAGTCTATTGACGATGATGTATTTAGAACTATTGGATTCAGTCGTAATGAATTTATGGCAATTGCATCGACTAGGCATGATAAAGATGTATTTGTTATATCTACATCCCGATCGACCAAACCAGGTATTGTTATTTGGTTGGCTGGTGAAGAAGTCGAAAGATTTGAGAGCTTTACAGATTTTTTCCTTTCTATGATTGATTATAACAGGCAAGAGCTTGAAGAAATGAAAGAAGAGTAAGCCATTAGTGTTGGTTTAGTGGATTAGAAACAGGGCAAGGTTCTCCTTGCTCTGTTTTCTTGTCTCTCACTTCATTCGCCACATCTCCAGTCTGCAAGCCCGCAACCTGGAAGCCAGCTTGAACGATAAGCTGGCCGCTTCTGGCCGCACCGTCACCCCCGGCGACCTTTATGCGGTCACGGTGCGGCGGGGGAAGTATCAGGATGGGGTGCCGTATCAGGCGGGGCAGAAGATACAGCCCGCCGGGGATGGCTCCGTCACGCATATATTGGAGGCATTTGGGGTAAGTGCCGGGGGAGAGACGATCAACTTCAAGAGGGTGACGGATGCAGAGCTGCGGAAGATGGAAAGCGGCGCGGCAAGTGGAGATAATGTTGCTGAGGTTGCAGGAGATGGGGAGGGGAGTGGAGAACATAATAATCAAATACTTGGCGGTGCCTATAAGGACGTTCCTGCAAA
>JAEYYW010000114.1 GCA_023428265.1 Bacillota bacterium
CGCTCCGCGCTGCGATAATCCGGCAGATAGAGCTGGGCGTCTGCCGCCAGCACGCCCACCAGCGTGACATCGGGAAAGTCCAGCCCCTTGGCGATCATCTGGGTGCCCACCAGCACCCGGGCCTCGCCGCGGCGGAATTTTTCCAGCAGCAGGAAGTGGCCGTCTTTCTTCCTCGTGGTGTCGGCATCCATGCGCAGCACAGGCACATTGGGAAAGCGCTCGCGCATTTCCTCCTCCAGTTTCTGGGTGCCGTCACCGAAGAAGCGGATGTAGGCACTGCCGCACTGGGGGCAGGCCTTCGGGATGTCCTGCTCCGCGCCGCAGTAATGGCATTTCATCTTTTCGCCGCTGCTGTGATAGGTAATCGGCACGTCGCACAGCGCACAAGCGGCTACGTAGCCACAGGCGCGGCAGGACACAAACTTGGAGTGCCCCCGGCGGTTCAGCAGCAGCATCGCCTGCCCACCGGACTTCAGGCAAGCGTCCATTTCCTCCACCAGTCTCCGGCTCATCACGCCCCGGTTGCCGGTGGCAAGCTCGCTGCGAAGATCGACAATCTCCACCTCGGGCAGCGTGGCAGAACCAATTCGCCGGGTCATCTTCAAAAGCTGAAGGCCGCCCCGCTCCGCCTCGTGGTAGCTTGCCACCGAGGGCGTGGCGCTGCCTGCCACATAAACCGCGCCGTGCGCCGCCGCTCTGCGACGGGCGATCTCCAGTGCGTCATAACGGGGCGGGTGCTCGCTGCGGAAGCTGGTTTCATGTTCCTCATCCACCACCACAAAGCCCAGGCTTTGCACCGGTGCAAACACCGCCGATCGGGCGCCGATCACCACGCGGGCCGTGCCCTGACGGATGCGCACCCATTCGTCGTAGCGCTCACCCGCGGAAAGCCTGCTGTGCAGCACCGCGGCCAAAGGCCCGAAGCGGGCGGCAAACCGCTGCGTCATCTGCGGCGTGAGGGCGATCTCCGGCACCAGGATCAGCACCGTGCGCCCCAGCTCCAGCGCCCTGGCGGCGCACTGCATATACACTTCGGTCTTGCCGCAGCCGGTCACGCCGTGCAGCAAGAAGGCTTCTTCGTGGGGATCCGCATGAGCGGCTTGCGCGGCGCTTCGCTCCATCGCCGCCAGCAGCGCGGCAAGCACCTGCCGCTGCTCGTCGGTGGGCTCCTTGCTGCTGTCACGACCGGCCTCCGCCGCCATGGGCCGCCGCCACACGCGGCGCTCATTGAGCTCAATCAAGCCCTTCTTCACAAGCGCATCCAGCGTGGCCGCCGTGGCTCCCGCTTCCTCGGCAAGCACCGGGGTGCTCACCGCGCCGCCGGCCATCAGCAGATAATTCATCACCTCTGCCTGCCGGGGGGCCCGCCCCATCGCGGCCATCGCCCGGCCCGCCTCCTCCGGCGAAACCAGCAGTGTGGCCACCTTCTCATTCTTTTCGGCCACGCGGCCGCCCCGCATTTCCGCAGGCAGCATCACGCGAAGGCCGTCAATCAGGCGGCAATGGTAGCGGGCTTTCATCCAGGCCGCAAGCTCCACCAACTCCGGCAGCAGCGCCGGGGTTTCATCCAGCAACTTTTCAATGGCTTTCAGTTTGCCCGGCGGCACTTCGGAGCTGCCCTTCACGGCCATCACAAAGCCCTCCACACGGCCTGGGCCAAAGGGCACGCGCACGCGGCTGCCGGGCACCACGCCGGGCAGCGTTTCGGGGATGATGTAGTCAAACACGCGGTCCACGTCGGCGTGGGCGATGTCTACAATGACTTCGGCGAAGCGGGTGGGCAAAGGAGGGCCTCCCTGATGGTTGAATACATATCATCATATCAGAAATCGGCCAGGATTTGCAGAAAACGGACACTCTTTTTGGATGAATAAGCATGGTGCTCAACGAGGATTTTAACACTGTGTGTATCGGTTACAGATGAATATGGGACTGATCGGTGCTGCAACCAGAGCCTAACCGCCTTGGGGAATGGCAGCAGAACACAGTCTGTTCAAGACGAGCGCGCCTTGCTGAAGGATTTTTCTTCCACAAGAGTCACTTGACATTGCCTGAACAGGGCCCTCGCCAAAGAGAAGTCCCGCAGGGGTGAGGAAACTCATCCGGACAACCCCCGCTGCCGGTGCAGGTCTGCGGGGTTCCTGCCATACGCCGATGAGGTCTGCAACTGCCTGGCTATATTGAAGCAAACGCTTCAAATCTGCATTGATGCCATTATCAGAAGGTTCTAAGACGAGGATCTTTCCACTGTAGTTTATATATCGCGCCGAGTTGTCGTGGTAAACGGCCAGATAATCCGTTCCTTCCGGCATGCCATACTCGATGACGACACCCAGCACCGTTCTCGCGATCTCTGGCTCGGGATCAACGCCAAGTTTTCGAAGCGCACTCCAGGCACAATATTGGATGCGACTTTCCGGTAAGCCGGCCAGCTTACGATACTCGGCAATTGCCCTGGTTTTATCATTATGCTTTTCGGCATCAAGCGCATGATCAAAAAAGCTCAGTTTGGCTACTTGATCCAGAGAGAACTCCCCGAACAGCAAAGGCACAAGATCGTCACCGGCAGTGGGGATTCCAGAAGAGTTTCGCGTAAACATGTATATCCTCCAGCTAAAGCCTAATAAGTCCCCGACAGCCTCCCCGACAGCCTATAACAAAATCAATGAAAATTATATACCTCTATTGGGTAACCATCAACCCCTTCGACAAGTTTGAAAACGAGCGCTGTTGACGGGCGGCTCTTGCATGTTATGATTATTAGTGTAACTGATCGTTGGGAGAAACATATGAGCGACATCGCACTGATACATTCGCTGGCTGAACAGGCTGTGACCCTGGGTGCATATAAAGCATCCGTCATCCCCGTGGAAAAGATCCCCTTCGACCCCAGCCTTCGCCAGGCCTGCGCGGCCAACACCTGCGGCAATTACGGCAAGAACTGGACCTGCCCGCCGGACGTGGGCCCCATTGACGAGCTAATCGCCTGCGCGAAGCAATATAAGTACGCGCTGGTCTTCCAGACTGTGTCGGCGCTGGAGGACAGTTATGATTATGAGGGCATGATGGCGGCGCTGCAGCGGCATCGGGATGTGACCGACCGCATCACCGAAGCGGTGCAGGAAGCCATCGGTGACAGCGACATGCTCCAGCTTTCCGCCGGCGGCTGCATGATCTGTGAAAAGTGTGCCAAGCGGGATAACCTGCCCTGCCTGCATCCTGACCGCGCACTGGCGTCACTGGAAGCCTACGGTATCTATGTGAGCAAGCTGGCGGATTTGGCGGAGATGAACTATATCAATGGCAAGAATACAGTGACATATTTCGGGGCGTATTTGTTTTCTTGAACAATTAATTATGCTCGACCAACCCGCACACGAGGAGAAACACATGGCCGTAACATTCCGCAACTACAGCAGCCAACCAGGTTATCACGATGATTTCTTCTGCGTCTGTGAGTTCCTGCGCCATGCCAGTTATCGTGACGGCAACTTGCAGGGAATGGAATGGGTGCGTTGGGAATGGACCTATGCCATTGGGATACAGCGCAAAAGAACCTATGAAAAAGTGGGCATCTGGGAAGAAGATGGCAGGATCGTGGGTCTTGCAACACACGAGGAGGAACCGGGCCACGCCTGGCTGGTCACAGACGCGGCCCATGACCATCTCAAACCGGAAATGCTACTGTATGCCCGCGATCATCTGAATCAGGACGGTGTGATCAGAGTCTCCATCAACGACTGTGACAGGCCGCTGCAACGGTACGCACTGCAGCAAGGCTTCCGCCCAACCCAGGAAAAAGAACCGCTGGCGGCGATGGACATCACGGAAGAAATCACCGAATACACGCTTCCCGACGGGTTTCGCATCATTAGCTTTGACGAGGAGTTTGACGTGCGGAAGTATAACCGGGTGCTTTGGCGGGGGTTCAACCATGAAGGCCCCGCCCCCGAGGATAATGCAAAGCTGCAGTGGCGGCGCGATTGCCTGGCAAGCCCGCACGCAAACCCGCATCTTGCGCTGGCCGTGGTGGCGCCCAATGGGGAGTATGTATCTCACAGCTACATGTGGTATCAGCAAGGTGATGAGTACGCCATCCTGGAGCCAATGGCCACGGACCAGGATTATCGCCGGATGGGTCTGGGCCGCGCGGCATTGCTGGAAGGCATCCGCCGCTGCAGGCGGTTGGGCGCGAAAGTGGCATACGCGGGTCTCTCGCAGCAGTTCTATTACAGTGTCGGTTCCTACCCGCGCAGCACCGACACGTTTTGGGAGCTCAGGCTGAAGTGACGATCAAAAAGGCGGCGCATTCGCGCCGCCTTTCCCGTTTTCCTTTTCTATTTATGTGTGCCGAGCAACTTCTCCACCCTGTCGAGTATGGCACATGCCACCTCAGCCTTGGTCATCATCGGCAGGCTGACCGTTTCCTCCTGCGTCACAATGGAAACCTTGTTGGTGTCAGAGTCAAACCCCGCGCCGGGCTCGGTCACATCATTGGCCACGGCCAGGTCGGCGTTTTTCTTCGTGAGCTTGGCCCTTGCATGATCCAGCAGGTTTTCCGTCTCGGCGGCATAAACCACCAGCACCTGGCCAGGCCGCTTCATGCGCCCCAGTTGCGCCGCGATGTCAGCGTTTTCCACCAGCTTTAGAGTCATCCCCTCGCCGGCGCCGGTTTTCTTGATCTTCTGGTCCGCCACCGTTTCGGGCCGGTAATCGGCCGGGGCGCCGGCCATGATCGCCGCGTCGCAGGAAGAGTATCGCCGCACGGCTTCCTCATAAAGCTCCCGCGTCTCGACGATATTGACCACTTCCACGCCGATGGGCGGCGTCAGGCTCACAGGCCCGGAGAGCAGCACAACGTCCGCTCCGCGGCGCATGGCCTCTTCGGCCAGCGCGTAGCCCATCTTGCCCGAGGATCGGTTGGTGATGTAGCGCACCGGGTCGATGGCCTCGCGGGTGGGCCCGGCGGTCACCAGGATGCGGCGGCCGGCCAGCGTTTTTTTCACGCCCAGGATGTCGGTGATCATGCTGTGGATCTCATTCACCTCGCTCATGCGCCCGGCGCCTTCGTCGCCGCAGGCGAGCCGGCCGTGGCCGGGGCCCACGAAATGATAGCCGCGGCCCTTGAGTTTGTCGATGTTCTCCTGCACGACGGCATTTTCATACATGCCGGTGTTCATCGCCGGGGCGACGAGGATCGGCGCGCGGGTGGCCATCACGGTGGTGGTGAGCATGTCGTCTGCAATGCCGCTGGCCAGCTTGCCGATGATGTTGGCCGTGGCGGGCGCAATCACGAGCAGGTCGGCAGCCTTGGCAAGCGCCACATGCTCCACCTCCCAGGGGCGATCCCTTAAAAAGGTGTCCACCGTGACCGGGTTGCCGGAAAGCGTCTCCAAAGTGAGCGGCGTGATGAACTGCGTGGCGCTTTTCGTCATCACCACGTGCACGGTGAAGCTTTCCTTTTTGAGCCTGCTCACAAGCTCGGCGGCTTTATAGGCCGCGATGCCGCCGGTGATGCCTACAACGATGGTGACGCCATCCATGATGATCACCTCATATTTTCCGGGCCGGCTCAGCGGCCGGCCCATCCATGGTTCGGTTGATATGATCCAACAGTAAAGCGCGGGCTATTTATACCCGTCAAACGGCCTTTCATACTTGATCTTGCCCTCGTGGATCTCCCGCACGGCGATTGTGACGGGCTTATCCACACTGGCCTTGGAAAGCTTGGGGGCGCCGTCAACCAGTTGGCGGGCGCGTTTGGCGGTCTCCACGACCAGGGTGTAGCGGTTGTCCACCTTTTCCAGCAGTTCGTCCAGCGGTGGGTACATCATGTGGGGTCAGCCTCCTCCAATAAAGCGTTTTTCAAATCGAGGTTGCGGCTCACGCGGCACTTCTCGGCGTTGATAATCGCCTTGATGCGCAGCACCGCCTGGTCCACATCTTCGTTGAGTACAAGGTAATGGTATTCGTCCAGATAACCAAGCTCCTGATAGGCGCTGCGGAAGCGTCTCAACAGGCTCTCGGGGGTTTCGCTGCCGCGCTTGGTAATGCGATTTTTCAGCTCACCCATCGACGGCGGCACCACAAAGATGAACACGCCCTCGGGGAAGTTTTTCTTGACCTGCAGGGCCCCCTGCATCTCAATCTCCAGCAGCACATCGCGGCCCTCGGCCATGCGCTCAAACACATATTGCGCCGGCGTGCCGTAGCTTGCGCCGTAGACATCAGCGTGCTCCAGCAGCTGGCCGCCCTCCCGCATTTGCCGGAACTGCTCCTCTGTGCGGAAGAAGTAGTTGACTCCCTCCTGCTCGTGGGCGCGGGGCTGCCGCGTGGTCACCGAAACCGACAGGGCCAGGCCGGGCATCTCCGTGCGCAGCCGCTTGCAGACAGTGGACTTGCCGGCGCCGGATGGGCCGGACACAACCAACAACAGGCCTTTGTGCGTCATCAGGACTCCTCTTCGTCTTCCACTTCCAGTTTGCTGTCGCTCTCCAGGCGGTTGGCCACGGTCTCCGGCTGCACCGCGGACAGGATCACATGCTCGCTGTCCATAATGATCACGGCGCGGGTGCGGCGGCCATAGGTGGCGTCAATCAGCCTGCCGCCGTCTCTGGCCTCCTGGATGATGCGCTTGATCGGGGCAGAGTCGGGGCTCACGATGGCGATCATGCGATTGGCGCTCACAATATTGCCAAAGCCGATATTGATGAACCGGATGTCCATGGCTTCCTCCAGCTATTCGATGTTTTGCACCTGCTCGCGGATCTTCTCAATCTCACCCTTCAGCGTGATGCCGGCGTTGGTGATCGCCAGATCGGCTGCCTTGGAGCAGATTGTGTTGACTTCGCGGTTCATCTCCTGCACGATGAAGTCAAGCTTTCTGCCGATGGCCCCGCCGGATTTCATCGTGTCGGAAAAGTGCTTCACATGGCTTTTGAAGCGCACAATCTCCTCGTCAATGCTCCCCCGGTCGGCCATATAGGCCACTTCGGTGTTGAAGCGCTGCTCATCCAGCTGGGCGCCCTCGGTGAGCTCCAGGATGCGGGCTTTGAGCTTGTCGCTGTAATCCTGCACCACCTGCGGCGCGCGCTGCTCGATGGCAACCATCTCTTTGAGCATGCCTTCCAGCTTGATGGTAAGGTCTGCCTTCAGCCGCTCGCCTTCAGCCACGCGCATTTTCTGCATTTCAGAAAGGGCAATGTCTGCGGCCTCAAAAAGGATCTCCTTCAGGAGATCCTCATCCTCCTCAGCACCCTGGGCCTCGATCACATCGGGCATCCTGAGCACGGTGGAGAGGGTGACGTCGTCTTTCAACCCATGCATCTTGCGGATGCGCTTGAGGCTGGAAAGATAAGCCGCCAGCAGCGCGTCATCCACGTTGACGGTCTTGCTGCCCTCGGCCTCGTTCTGATACTTCAGATAGACATCCACATGGCCGCGGTTGAGTTTTTCCTGCAGCTTGCGCTTCAGCGGCTCCTCCATGGAGCCCAGCGACTTGGGCAACCGCATGCTGATATCCAGGAAGCGATGGTTCACGCCTTTGAGTTCCAGCAGCAGCTTGCGCCCCTCGCGCTCCACATAGCCCCGGCCGAAGCCGGTCATGCTCATCACAGGCATAGTTCCTCCGGTTTGGAAGGATTTTCAGGGTCTGTTCATTGAATGGTAATTATAGCACAAACGGCAATTCCATTACAACACACTGAGCCAGAGATCAAGCTGTGTGAAGTCACTCCTGCTCACCTACGCTTGCCACAACATACCTCTATCTGTATTATACTCTGAATCCATATGTTGAAACAGCCCCAGTATGCCGACGCATTCTCTGGAAATCTGGAGGATGGAGCCTATGGCTGCACAGCTGTATTGACAAAATCTTAAGAAAACACATCCCTCCCATTGCTTGACAAAACTGCCAGCCTGATTTAGAATTTATTAAAATAGAATAGCGTCATAACATGCAGCGCTGAATCTGGTAACAGAGCGGGAGACCCAAAACGAGGGGTGCATCCGGTTTTTCCGGTAGGGGATCCTTTCCCCCGAACCCGACAGCTAATCTCGCAAGCGCAAGAAGGATCGAATTGCTGTGTGGCATCGTTCCAGGGGTTAACCGCCCCTTTGGTTTCATCACCAAAACGGCGGCATACCCTTTGCACATGATTGGATCATGCGCTGTATGTATTACATGCAGCGCATTTTGCTTTTTTTGGCAAATGGCTGTCTGGGCGGAAACCAAGAAGGAGGGTTGGACATGAAAGTGATGTTGTCTGGCCTAGGCAAGGCAGGCCGCGAGCTCGTCAGAACTTTCTCAGAGGCAACCGACATACAGGTGATTGGTGGAATCTGCCGCGAAGGCAGTGAGAAAATTGGTCAGGACATCGGTCAGATCGCCGGCATCGGGCCAATCGGGGCGCTGGCTCACAGCGTCAAGCAGTTAAGGGATGTATTCGTCTTCAAAAAGCCGGATGCCATCGTGGATTTTTCCAGCCCCGAGCAGGCGATGGAAGTGATTGAGCTGTGCATCGAGCACCGCATCAACATCATCCTTGGCACCACGGGCTTTTCCATCCAGCAGCTGAACAAGCTCAAGGAGTATTCGCTGAGCGCGCCCATCGCGATCCTCTATGCGCCAAACATCACACTGGGTGTGAATGTGCTGCTGGCGATGGCCCAGTTGGCCGCAAAATATCTGGAGGGATATGATTTCAACATCACCGAGATCCACTACAAGGGCAAAAAGGATTCTCCCTCCGGCACCGCAAAGGTGATCAGCCGCGCGCTGCACAACGGCATCAAGGAGACATATGGGTTTGACCCGGAGATCCCGATCAACAGCGTGCGCGCCGGCGGGTATATCGGCCGGCATGAGGTGCTGGCGGTGGGTGAAAACGACAAAATTGAGATCGTGCATGAATCATTCTCACGGAAGGCATTCGCTGACGGCGCATTGCTGGCCGTGCGCAGCGTTTCCGGCAAACAAGGTTGGCTGGAAATGGCCGACGTGATCCGTCTATAGGGTTACCAGTCTGGGCTTTGCCCGGTTACCCCCTCCCCTGGCGTTGGAATTGGTGCATTCCGGCGCCGGGAGGGGGTTTTGTGTTTTATTGGCAGCGGCCGCAAAGGCCTTGACACAGTCCTTCCACTTGACAAATCAATCTCATGTGATGATAATGTTAGTCGTCTAACTATTCGTATGCTAAATGTGAAACAATCTGAAAGAGGTGATCTATATGTTGATGCCCGGCGAACTGACGCAGCTGTTTATCCAGACCCAGCATTTGCATTATCGCAAAGCGCACAGCCGCTTCAGCGCCTTCGGGCTGGGCGAAGGGCAGCCGAGGCTGCTCCGAAAGCTTGCGGAGGCCGACGGCATGAGCCAGGCGGATCTGGCCCGCCGCTGCAACCTGGAGCCGGCTACCATTACCGTGGGCCTTGGCCGTTTGGAAAAGGCAGGTCTTGTGGAGCGCAAGCCCGACGAAAACGACCTGAGAGTGATGCGCATCTGGCTGACAAGCGAAGGCCGCGAGCTCAACGGAAGGCTGCACGAAGTGTTTCTCCGGAGCGAGGAGGAAAATTTCGAGGGCTTCTCGCCGGAGGAGCGGGAGCAATTTGCCGGTTATCTGCGGCGCATGCAGCAAAATCTGCTGTGCGCCGTTGATGTGAAGTGCAAGCAGGGGGAGAGTGACTGAACGTTGATCCGACTCCTGCGATATCTGAAATCAAATTGGATTGCCGCCGTGCTGGCGCCGCTGTGCATGCTGCTGGAAGTGCTGATGGATCTGCAGCAGCCCCGCCTGATGTCTGAGATTGTGGACAAAGGCGTCGCCGCCGGAGACCTGAGCCTGGTGCTTTTGCTGGGCGGCAGGATGCTGCTGGCCGCCGCAATCGGCTTTGCCGGCGGAATGGGCTGCATGGTCTTCTCCTCCACTGCGGGGATGAGCTTTGGCACCGAGCTCCGGCAGGCGCTGTTTGACCGCGTGCAGACCTTTTCCTTCGCCGAGCTGGACAAGCTCAAGACTTCATCCCTGATCACGCGCCTCACCAACGACGTGATGCAGGTGCAGAACCTGGTGATGATGGCGCTGCGGATTATGGTGCGCGTGCCGCTGATGGCCATTGGCGGCATTGTGATGGCCGCCGCGATCAACTTGAAACTTGTGCTGATCCTGGCTGTGGGCATGCCCGTGCTGGCAGCCGCGATCATTATCATCACCCGCAAGGGCTTCCCCCTCTTCCGCAGCATGCAGGAGAAAATTGACCGGGTGAATGACGTCACCCGCGAAAACCTCTCCGCCGCGCGGCTGGTGAAGGTGTTTGTGCGTCAGGATTATGAGAAAAAGCGGTTTGGGGATGCCAACGACGATCTGATGAAGGCCGGTGTGAAGGCTTCCCGCATAATAACCCTGTTGTGGCCGGTGCTGGGTTTTGTGATGAACATGAGCGTGGTGGCGGCGCTGTGGTTCGGCGGCGGGATGATCCTGCAGGGCGAGCTGCAAGTGGGCGAAATCATGGCGTTCATCAACTACCTCACGCAAATCCTGTTTTCCCTAATGATGTTTTCCATGATGCTGCTGGGCGCTTCCAGAGCCAAAGCCAGCGCCGACCGCATCAACGAGGTGCTGGGCACCGAGTCCACAATCCGCGACCCGGCGCAGCCAGCCAAACTCGCAGGCTATAACGTGGAGTTTCAGAATGTGGTCTTCCGCTACCCCGGCGCCGAGGGCGAACCCACGATCAAGGGCGTCAGCTTCCGCGCGGAGCAGGGCCAGACCGTGGGGATACTGGGCGCGACAGGCTCGGGCAAATCCACTTTGGTGAGCCTGATCCCCCGGCTCTATGACGCAACGGAGGGCAGCGTGACGATCGGCGGCGCCGACGTGCGCGGCATCCCGCTCAAGGAGCTGCGCAGCAAGATCTCGATGGCCCTGCAGGACAGCGTCCTCTTCTCCGGCTCCGTGCGCGACAATCTGCGCTGGGGCGCGCCCAACGCCGACGAGGAGCAGATTGCCGACGCGGCGCGCGACGCGCAGGCCCACGATTTTGTGCAGGCAAAAGAAGACGGCTACGGCATGATGCTCGGCCAGCGTGGTGTGAACCTTTCCGGCGGGCAGAAGCAGCGCCTCACCATCGCCAGGGCCTTGATCAAGAACCCGGAGATCCTGATTTTGGACGATTCCACCAGCGCCGTGGACATGGCCACGGAAGCCCGGCTGCAGGCGGCAATCCGCCGTAGGATGGGCCACTGCACGATTTTCATCATCGCCCAGCGCATCTCCTCCGTGCTGGACGCCGACAAAATCCTTGTGATGGACGATGGCCGCATCGCCGCCGAGGGCTCCCATCAGGAATTGATCAGAACCTCGGAGATCTATCGCGACATCGTGCGCTCACAACTGGGAGAGGAGGCGGTATCCAATGGCTGAACCCGAACGCAAGCAAGAACAAGCGGGGCCCGGCCCACGGCCCGGCGGCCCCGGCGGCGGCCCGGGGTGGGCGCGGCAGATGGGCCCGCCGCCGAAGCTGAAAAACGCGAAAGGCACCCTGTTTCGGCTGCTGAAATATCTAGGCCACAAAAAGCTGCTGCTGACGATTGTGTTTGCCGCAACGGTGGTGTTTACGCTTTCCAGCATTCTGGCGACCAAAATGAGCGGCACAATCCTGGATGAGACGATTGCCACCAAAGACATGGCCGAGCTGGCAAGGGCGTGCATGCTGCTGCTGGCGGTGTATTTGGCTGGCATCGCTTCCTCCCAGGTGCAAAACTGGCTGATGATCGATGTGGCGCAGGGCACCGTGGCCCGGCTCAGGCGCGATTTGTTTGAACGCATGCAGGCGCTGCCGCTGAAGTTCTTTGACCGCAACACCCACGGCGACCTGATGAGCCGCTTCACTAACGACGTGGAGAACGTGAATGCGACGCTGTCGCAATCTGTGGCGCAGTTCTTTGGCAGCGTGATCAGCATCGTGGGCACGCTGATCGCAATGGCCATCCTGAGCCCGGTGATGACGCTGGTGGCGGCCGTCACCGTGCCGATGATCATGGTGATCACCCGTGTGATCGCCAAGCGCACCCGCAAGTATTACACCTCCCAGCAGAAAATTCTGGGTGAGCTCAACGGCTATGTGGAAGAGACGATCTCCGGCCAGCGGGTCATCAAGGTGTTCAGCCGCGAGGAGCAGGCCAAACAGGAGTTTGCCGGCATCAATGGCCGGCTGAAGGAAGCCGGTGTGAAGGCGCAGATCCTCACCGGCGTGATCGGCCCGCTCACCAACATGATGAACAACCTGTCCTACGCGATCATGACGGCATTCGGCGCGTGGATGATTTTGAACGGCAGCGGCGTGACGGTGGGCGTGGTATTCAGCTTTCTGCTCTACCTCAGGCAGTTTGGCAGGCCCGTCAACGAGATCGCAAGCCTGTTCAACACGATCCAGTCAGCGCTGGCCGGCGCGGAGCGTATCTTCGACGTGATGGACGAGCCCCCGGAAGAGCCGGACGCATCGGACGCACCGGAACTAACCGGCATCAAGGGCCGCGTGTGCGCAGACGACGTCACCTTCAGCTATCTGCCGGGCACGCCGGTGCTGAAGCAGGCCAGCTTCGTGGCCGAACCGGGCCAGACCATCGCGCTGGTGGGCCCAACGGGGGCCGGCAAGACCACTGTGGTGAACCTGCTCACGCGCTTTTATGACGTGGACTCCGGCACAATCACCATCGACGGGCTGGACATCCGCGCTGTGCGCCGCGACAGCCTACGCGCAAGCCTTGGCATTGTGCTGCAGGACACGGTGCTCTTCAGCGAGTCCGTGCGGGAAAACATCCGTTACGGCCGCCTGACCGCCACCGACGCCGAGGTGGAGGCCGCCGCCCGCATGGCCAACGCCGAACCCTTCATCCTCAGGCTGCCCCACGGTTATGACACGGTGCTGTCAGACGACGGCGGCAACCTCTCCCAGGGCCAAAGGCAGCTGCTTTCCATCGCCAGGGCAATCCTGGCCGACCCGGCGATCCTGATCCTGGACGAGGCCACCTCAAGCGTGGACACCCGCACGGAGCTGCACATCCAGCAGGCAATGCTGGAGCTGATGCGCGGGCGCACAAGCTTTGTGATTGCCCACCGCCTGAGCACAATCCGAAACGCCGACCAGATCCTGGTGATCAAGGGCGGAGAGATCATTGAGCGAGGCAGGCATGAGGAGCTCATGGAGCTGAACGGATTCTACGCGGGCCTGCAAAACAGCCAGCTAAGGACCGGACTGGTGGAATAAGCAAACTTGGTTCAATATCGAAAAGGCCGGGCTCAACGCCCGGCCTTCCACTTATATACCTAAAAGATCTTTGGAATTAATTAAATGAACGTAACTATAGAAGAAAATAAACACAAAAAGTTTTCAAAGATTTGCACGGAACGAAATGTTGCCGCTTTTTCACCGTAATCCTTGGCATTCAACCCGCTTTATCTAAACTTCCATGGAATCTCACCATACTCATAATGATCGCTAAACACTTTACCTGTGTACTTGTCTGCTGCGCTTCTGATATATCCATCCTCTGAAACCCCAAAGTAATATCGATCTGCAGCTGAAATATAACATGTATCGTAATATCTCAAGTAAATTTGCACCCCACTTACTATTATTGTTGCCAGTAGAATGCACACGCCGAGAAACCTAATCGCCTTGTCCATTTTTCCCTCCATGAATGATTTATAGAAATAATCACCCATACAACCAGTCCACCCCAAAAGACCGATTCCATAATGGTTCATAGCTTTACGTAAACGTCGCAAAACTCCACCGGCCGATTTCTTCAAAACCCAAGGCCCGGTAAATCCGCCCGGCCACAGGGTTGCTGTAAAACAGCACAGCTGTTTTTCCCTCCTGCTCCAGCTCCTCGCAAAGGGCTGTCATCAGCGCCCCGGCATAGCCGCGGCCACGATATTCTGCCCGGGTGCAGACGCTCACCACCATCGCGTATTTGCTGCGCTCCACCGTGGTCATCGCCATCGATACGGCCTGATCGCCCTCCATGGCGAGGAACACGCGCTTGCAGCCCATCCCCAT
>JAEYYW010000080.1 GCA_023428265.1 Bacillota bacterium
GCATTTGGTCTCCTTTGGGTTGTATCGAAATGAATGAAGCGTATAATGTTCAGTCGTTCATTCCGAACTCTCTGGCGATTGGAGATGATGAGGGTGGAAGAGTACTAATATATGTAGCAGAAGGCGACTCTATTGGTTTGTATTTAGTTGGGTTTGGAGATCTTGATTTTGAGGATGCTATTCGGGTTGCTCCATCACTTCACGATCTTCTTGTAAATAACGTTGGTGTTACTTTGTTTTAATTTGTAGTATTGTGAATAGATAACAGGTTTGGGCAAGAGCAATCTTGCCTTTTCCGCTTTTTTCGACCACAAGCACCTTTCCCTTTTCGATCCATCGTCACTGGCCTGCAAGCCCGCAACCTGGAATCCAAGCTCAATGACAAACTGGCCGGAGCCGGACGATCCGTTTCATCAGGCGACCGCTTCCTCGTGATGGCAAGAAAGGGGAAGTATGCAGACGCCTCGCTTTACCAACCGGGACAGGCAGATCAACTAATCCAGAATTCTCCCGACGTCGATACAAAGAGAATCCTCCAGGCTGAGGCAGTCGGGTATGATGGGGAGAACATTTCGTTTAGGGATGTGACCCAAGATGTGCTGGCGCAGGAGAAGATGGAGCGCGGCGTGGCGGTGTGGGAAAATGTTGCGGAGGTTGCAGGAGATGGGGAGGGGAGTATAGAATATGTCAATGAACTTCTCGATATTCTTAATGCAAACGATATGGGTCTGTTAAGGGATGTGAATGGCCGAACTCCGATGGACCCAAAGAAATTCCAAAGAATCAAAGAACTGTTTGAACGACATGGAGGAATCATTGACCAAAGCGATGAAGCGCAGAGATATCTACAATATAGAGGTGCATCCGCTTGTACACTAAATGAAAATACAATACTTATGAGACAAGATCCTACTCCGGCTGAAGTGTTTGAAGAACTAATACATTCTGCGCAGTTCAGAACAGGAAAAATCACAGATCAATCGGTATATTCGACAATACAAAGTGAAATTGCTGCTGCCGAGAAAATGATCAGGTATAGAAAGCAATATGAGATACAAAACGATGAGACCCGTCAAACAATAATTCAAAGGTTAAGGCAATTACGAGATATGTTGAAGGATATTGGGAGGTAAATATGTTTGCAATAAGAGTTGAGTCGGCGTTTCTCCTAAAGAGCTATAACGTAATTGCGGTAGGTGGGGAGTATTCTGGTGAATATACACCCGGTGAGACACTTGTAAACCGTAGCAATCCACTTGAGAAATTCATAACAAAGGGATTAATACTGGTGAGCCATAATGCAAAACAGCTGCCTGTAAACTGGATTGATCTACAAGTTTTTGCAGAGAACTATTCTGTAGAAGATTTATTGGGGAAGTTTCTTGTTAGTGTTAAGGAGTGATTGGAAACGGATAGATCAACAGGGCAAGAGCAATTCTTGCCTTTTTGCTATTTGTGAATTTTCTCTCTCAAGCGGTGCAACCGTTTCAAGACTGCCTTCGCCCTAGCCGGCGGCCCATCCTTCAACACCCAGTTCAATTCCGACACTTCAACCACCACCCGCTCCCACAACACAACCATCAATACCACCACCTCCACCGACGCCACCTTCAATCTCTCCATCAATGAAAACACCGGCGTTGTTAAGGGCCTCCAAGCCCGCAACCTGGAAACCAGGATGAACGACAAGCTGGCCGACTCGGGCCGCACCGTCACCCCCGGCGACCTCCGGGTCACAGTGCGGCGGGGGAAGTATCAGGATGGGGTGCCGTATCTAGTTGTCCGTTTTCATCTCTTCTGCAAACCTTTGGCGGATTTGTTCGTATTCATCAACTGTGATAAGCCCTGTTCTCTTCAGATACTCCAAATCTTTCAGTTCCTTTTCGGGACTGCCAGCTGCCAGCTGCTGAAGTTTTCCGCTCAACATATATCGATAAAGAATAATGGAGTATATGCATGTAGCGATGCCACAAACAGTACTGACAACACCTGCTATGAAAAGAAGTGTGCCGTTGAATGAATAGTATGGATGATTCAAATATTCCATGCGCCAACCAATAGACATTACAATCGTTGGAATGGCCAGAAAGACTGTGCCAGAACCCCAAAATGCAATCCTGAGTGGATTCTCAAAACCGTTGTTGTTGACGAGCAGGACGATTCCCAGAAGTATGCACAACAGCGCGGTTAGATTTCCCCCTAGCAGGAGATTGATGAATTGAAGTCCAAAGCCTTTTTGCTTAAGAAATGAAAGTGATCTAAACGAATCTGATCCTGCGACTACATAAACCAATGCACACAAAATCAAAACGAATGCCAGTATTATGGCGGTCCACCTTCTGTATCGCATGTCATCACCTCATCGATTACTCACATTTGCCGTGTCAGGAAGCTGAGATAATGCTTGCGCTTCCGATCATATTCCTCAGTAGGCAAGGTGCCGGCCTGATTGACCCGGTTCAGCATGTATAGCAGATTTGTTACCTTTTCCACAGTCATCACACCAGCGGGTTGTGCCAATGGAATCGTGGTCGGTGAATCCAGCAGCGCATCGTTGATCCTGCGTCTATAGTGCGCCCATCCAAAGAAGCAAGCAGCAACACCTGATAACATGGATACTATCGGGATTGCCTTGAGCAGACCTCTATATAAAGGGAACGGAAGCAAGGCAGAATACTCCATCATGAGAAAGCGAACAACAGGTAGAATTGATAGGAACAGCACACCAGCCCCCCATATTGTGATGAGCAAGGGCCTTGTTCTTTTGCCGCCGCCGATTAGTAGTGCTGCGCTCAAAGCTATGTTCATTGGTGCCAGCATGACCAACGATATGTATGGAATGTCCGTTAGAACTAATGATTTGAATGTGGTTGCTGCGTTTTTATAGGTGATATAGTTCGAGGTGTAATTGATTGTGAAAAAGAATATATAGATGCATGCTGCTGCACACAGGATTGCAATGATCGCCAACGGGATTGAAATCCACCTTCTGAGAAGCATAGGAGTCACCTCATGCGACATATTCCGTTGATTGGCAACCGATATAGAGTTAGCTCAGATTATACTGATCTGTGATTCCTTTGTAAACAGACTTTGTGCATATTTCCGAACGATGTGGCATGGCGGTGTGAGGATCTGGTGCGTTACAGCCGGGGTTTGAGACCAATCCTTCGGAAAGCGATTCCAGATGCGGTGATCAAGGGAGCGATCAATTTCAAGAGGGTAACGGATGCAGAGCTGCGGAAGATAGAGCGCGGCGGAAGGAGAAAATGTTGCGGAGGTTGCAGGAGATGGGGAGGGGATAGAGAATAATAAGGGTCTATAGTATAATGGGAATAATACACTCTATGCCATATATCGGAGGCATCATGAAAGAGGTATTCGAATTTCTAAGCGGAGCAATCAACGCCAATGAATTTCATCAGATGCTGGCTGATAAGCCAGAAATCCTTGATTGGCTACAGTCATTAATACCCGAAGGACTCACAGATATTGAAGATCCTTTTTGGCAGAGCATTACAGATAGAGTTATGATGCCTAGTGTAGGCTTCAGAATCAGGAATTACCTGAGCGATTATATGGATTTAAAAACTGTTGCGGGTAGATGCTGCGTATATTCCCTATTCTATCAGTTGGTATCCACTAAGTATTCAAGTGTGGAGGCTACAACAAAATACCAAGACGAATATGGTTTGCTGCTTGATGTGATGCCAGATTATATTGACGGCAAAGAAGCAGAAGAACTGATCGGTCGCATTCTGGACAATATTCCGATGACCAAATCTAAAGGAGACCGCCGGAAGCTGTTAAAAGCCGCAATTAAAAAAGCCTTCCACCTCACTGACAATTCAAAGTATCCGCGCTGGGTTCAAGCAGCGGAATGGCCTTTTCACAATGGCAGGCCCATGAAATTTGTTGTGTCAGAGCACAAAAAGAATGATGAGAAATATTCCTATCTCTTTGTGGATCCTGAATCTGGCCTTCAGAAGACAGTCGAACAGTACTGGTGAGATCACGGTTCATTGGAGTCTTCAGCACACACGGGCTCGCATTCCGCAATAATTCATGCCTGCAAAGAACTGCATATCGAAGTCCGAACTAAATGAATCCCAGTTCAGTGTTGAGCTGCTTGATGAGAAGAACTGGTTTGTTCAGAATGGCGAAGATGTTTTAGGGATATGGATGCCAGCCATCTATTCTGACGGAGATGTTTCGTTACGATAAAGAGATTAGAATATCACGCTGCTTCTACCTCTTTCTAGCTCTCCCCCTACCATTTCCAGCACATCGTGAAACACTAGCATTGACAACCACCCCCGGCGCTTGTTACCATATCCACGCAAGCGAACAAGTGTTCCCATAACTCAAACGATGGAGGTGATTTCATGGCGCAATCGACCGCCGGCTGGTATTCCCAGCGGCTGGAGGAGGAGCAGGACCAGTTGGATGCCGTCAACGACGCGCTGGACGCGCTGGATGTGGATAAGTTTCAAAACGCTGTCCGCAGGATCAACAACCGCTCGGTCGCCCAGCTGGCCGAGCGCATTGGTGGCCAGGGTGACGTGGAGGCCGCGTTGGACACACTGGAGGCGCTGGCCGGTTTTCTGAAGGCCCGCATTGAATACCTGCTGCCGTTGGCCCGCGATGAGCAGCGCCGGGAGCTTGCCCAACAGCACCGGGAGTATGCTGCCTCCGTTTGAGCCGCACTTTGTCACATTTTGCTCCGGATTTCACCGGAAGCGCACACGAAAACCCCTGGAGGAATGCAATGGACGATCAAAACCGCGCGGGTTGGTACGCGCTCTATCTTTCCATCACCCAAAACATCACCCCGGCCCGTGCCATCTCGACGATGGAGGGGCGCAGGCGCGGCGGCAGGCCATTGAGCTGGGAGCAGTTTGTGGCCGCCTACCACGCCGGCGAGCAGAAGATCCGGTCGCAGCGCCTCCGCCGCAACCGCAGTGAGAAGGTGCGCGAATACCAACGGGAATACCGCCGCAGCCACCCGCTCACCAGCGAGCAGCGGGAGCGCCGCCGTCAATACATGAAAGCCTATCGGGACGCGAACCGGCCCGGCAGGTCAAGCCGCCTCGGCCAACGCACACCTGCGCCGGGAACCGGCGATTGACCGAACAAACATTCCCGTGATAGAATAGCATGAACCTATCGCAAGGATGGAACGCCATGAAGCTCACGCAACCGCAAGCCCGCCGGTTCCTTTTGAAGCACCAGCGCCTGCTGCCCGCCCGGGCCCATCCGGGCAAGGAGGCCGCTCTCGACTACCTGCGCCAGGTGCGGTGCATCCAGTTTGACCCGCTGGATGTGGTGGGCTGCAACCCCCACCTGGTGCTTCAGGCCCGTGTGGCGGGCTACCGGCCCCACATGCTGGATGCGTTGCTTTATCAGGATCGGCTGCTGGTGGATGGCTTTGACAAGCAGCTTTCCATCTGGCCTGTGGAGGACTGGCCCTGTTTCGCCCGCGAACGCATCATCTCATCCCAGTGGTATGAGATGGACAGCCCGCTGCTCCTGGAAACCCAGAGCCATGTGCTGGAGGAGATTGCGCGCCGGGGCCCTTTGAGCTCGGCGGACTTTGAGGTCCGCGGCAAGGTGCGCTGGCCCTGGGGGCCCACCAACGCCGTGCGGGCCGCGCTGGAGAGCCTCTATTTCCGGGGCGATCTGGCGGTGCACCACAAGGCGGGCACCCGCAAGTATTACGACCTTGCGAGCCGGCACATTTCCCCGGAAATCCTCGCCGCCGCCGACCCCCATCCGGAAGATTGCGACTACTTCGCCTGGCGGCTGCTGCGCCGCGCGGGCTCGGTGGGCCTGATTCGGGGTGGCGTCAGCGATGCGCTACTGGGCATCGGCATGAAGGGCGAGCAGCGGGAGCAGGCGTTCCAGACGCTGCGGGAGCAAAAGCTGCTGCTGCCTGTGGAGGTGGAGGGGTTTTCCAGGCCGCTTTACCTGCGCGCGGAAGACGCCCCCGGCCTGGAGGGTCTGGACATTGCTGACGACGCCCCGCCCACGATGGCGTTCCTTGCCCCACTCGATAACCTCATCTGGGACCGCAAGCTCATCGAGGCGCTTTTTGGCTTTGCATACCGCTGGGAGGTCTACACCCCGGCGGCCCAGCGCAAGTATGGCTGGTATGTGCTGCCGGTGCTTTATGGCGACCGGTTCGTCGCCCGTGTGGAGCCCCGGTTTGACAAAAAGGCAAGGGTGCTGGAGCTCGTGAACTGGTGGTGGGAGCCTGATGTCAAGCCCGACGCCGCGATGAAAAAGGCGTTCCGGGCCTGTGTGAAGGAGTTTATGAAGTATTTGGGGGCGAAGGAGATCAGGCTTGGGGAAGGGTGGCAGGGGCCGAAGCTTTAGAGCCGATAGGTTACGCCGTAGATTGTTTTATGGGGGCCCGGTTGTTCGGGCTCCGTTTCTATTTCCTCAGGGAATCGTGCTTTGATGTGCTCGATGGCATCCATGATGAACCGCTTTGGCGTCAGTGCGCTGATCGAGCTGATGGATTCGCGTTCATATCGAGCTTCCAGCTTGAAGTATTCGTCCAACAGTGTGGGCAGGTCGCTTTCGTCGCCTTGCTGACCGAGCACCCAGATAGCCGCTTCCCGCGCCTCGTTATAAGCTGGCCAGGGCTTTTTCATGATCTTTCGCGCTTCCTCCACGACACAGCGGTTCTCGTTGCGGGCAAGGTAAAGCAGCGCGTTGCTAATTGCCTCATCGTTATCCGATTCCAGTTGTGCGGTCACCCAAGCCGTGTCCAGTGTAGCTGTTTTATCTTTTGTGGATTCCCGCAGCAGCCACTCCAGCCGCCACCTGGGATGATCAACCACGGGTTCAATGTCTGGATATTTCACCTTTCCTGTGACCCGCTTGATGGTGAAGCGGTTGAAGATCAGATCCATGTAGCCGTCTGCCAATATGATGCGGTAATGGTAATATTTCTTTCCGTCTTCCGATTCACTTTGGATTCTCCGCAGCAATTCCGAATCCAGAAAGACCCCATACAAATAGGTGCTACCAATGCCATATTGCTCGCCTCTGATGTATTCGCACCCGTAAAAAGACAGCTTGTAGGCATAGCGGTCACGGTGAGCTTCGAGATATTGATCTCTCTTGCGGCGATTGTTTTGAAAGGTTTTGTCGTTGTCAATGTCTCGGATGGACTCGATGATGAGCTCCACCCGTTTACCCCTTTGTGTGAAATCGATCGCGGTGATGTTGCTGTCATGGAAATAGCTGACCCAAAGGAAATACTGCATCGCCTTGTTTTCTGGCATTGGGATTTGATGAGTATTCATGCGGTAGCCCTCCATGGTTTGATGGCAGACATACAGGGCGATGAATATCCCCCCCTGTCATCTGCCGATGACATCCCCCCTTAGCCGCCGATATTCCATATCGGCTAAGGGAGGGTAGGGAAAGAGGCTGGGCAATCTGTTCAGGGGTGCTCCCCACCCTCCCTTAAGTCGG
>JAEYYW010000088.1 GCA_023428265.1 Bacillota bacterium
TCCCCCCTTAGCCGCAGGCATGATATGCCTGCTTAAGGGAGGGTGGGGAGGGCGGTCTTATCACATAATCCTTACCCTCCCTTAGCCGATACGATAGTATCGGCGACTAAGGGGGGATGGCCTCCTCAGAGGCCAGGGGGGATATATACCAAAACCGCCGGGCTACACCCGGCGGTCAGACTGTGGAAATACCCATACTCACGTTTAGCACAACGGGCGGCTCGTGAGCCGCCCCTACTATGGCTTTTCTGTTATAAACTTATATTGAGTTCTACATAGCCGTTTCTGCAGCCTGCTCCGGGGACCGCTTCTTCATCTTTGCCGCCGCCCACAAAAGCGCCAGACAGATCGCGAAGAACACTGCGATCATCGCCATCGGCAGCCTGGAGCCGATGCCTGGCAGGTCGGAAAGCACGCCGCCCAGCCACATGGCCGGTGCGGAGATCGCCACCGTGAGCACCGTCACCAGAGACAAAAGTTGCGCTCTCTCCTTGTCCGGCATGGCGTTGGCCATGGAGGTGTCCACCAGCATGGCGGAGACCACCGACCCCGCTGCCGAAAGCACGGTGCTCAGGATCAGCAGAGCCATGGAGTTGGCCGGTGCCACGACCAGGATCAATGAGCTGATGGCCAGTGTGCTCAGGCTGATCACCAGCGCCTTGTCGGTGGAGAGCGTGCGAAGCCGGCGCAGCAGGATGAACTGCGCCAGCAGCATCACGGCGCCTGTCACGAAATTCAATGTGCCGATGATCTGGTTGTCGAAGCCCATGCCATGCACCACCGTGATTGGCATAAAGGTTGCTTTCAGCTGGACCTGCACGTAATAGAGCGTCCGCATCAGGATGCTGATCAGCAGCAGAGGGCTTGAGAAAATAAGCTTCAGGATTGGCAGATAGCCCTTCAACGCCGCCAGGGGCGACTCGCCTCTGGCCGCTTTCTGCTGCTCCACCCCCACGGGCAGCTCCCGCATCATGCTGTAGCGTATGATCACGGCGATGGTCAGCAGCACTGAGGAGCCGATCAGCACCCAGCGCATCGCAGGCACCAGGCCAAACGGCCCGATCAGCAGGTTCATCAGTGGCGTCACAAATGTCGTGAGGGTTTGCACGATGCTGATCCACCAGAAGATATTTACCCGGTGCTCCGGCGGCGTGCCCTCGCTCAGCACGCAGTTCCACGCCACGCCGCTCAGGCGCATGAAGGATTTGGCACAGGCGGCGAGGATGAACCACATCACATTCTGGGAAAGGCCCCAGAGCAGGCTGGCCAGCACCCAACAGAGCATGTCGCCCACTGCGTTGGCAAGGCGGCGCCCCATCCGGTTGGTGAGCCACCCGGCAAACACGGCCACAACGGTGCCAAAAACCATACCGATGGCGTTGATCTGGCCCACTTGCTCGTTGGTGCAACCCACCGCCAGCATATAGAGCGTTACATAGGGCGTAAACAGGTTACCAAGAATTGACCAGATCGGTTGGGTCAGCAATCCGGCACGCGCATTGCCCTGCACGTGCCGGAAGGAATCTTTGATGTTATCTGTGAAAGAAAGAATTGCGTTTTTCATAAAGTCTCCATGGTTCATTCAGGGATCAGGCCGCCAGCGGCCATTTGCTGTCAGGGCATAAGCCTGTAAGCCTTGCCGCCCTGCGCCGCAAAGGAGAACCCGATCGCTGTTTTCTCAACCGGCACCGCGGCCCCGTCACAGGTGACCCGCAGCGCGTCTCCCACCACCTCCACAGGCCCGTCGAATTGCGGCGTGACCACGGCTTCGGTCAGCTTGCCAGCCTTCCAGGCCAGGTCCACCCCAATGCTGCCCCGGGCCCGTAAGCCCTTGGCACAGCCATCCTTCCAAGACGGAGGCAATGCCGGCAGCAAATGCAGCGCCAGGTGGCTCTGCAATAGGCACTCCACGATGCCTGCCGCCGCGCCCAGGTTGCCGTCGATCTGAAAAATCCGGCGGCCGTTGAAGAAGTTGCGGGCGGAGGACCGGCCGATCATCTTGCTGATCGCGGCGTCCGCCAATTGGCCGTCCAGCAGCCTGGCGTAAATGTTGATGTACCATGCCAGCGGCCAGCCGCCCACGCCGGCGCCGTTTTCCACGCGCAGCTCCAGCGACTTTCGCACCGCGTCCATCAGCTCCGGCGTGTCGCGCCAGTTGATGGAGCTGCCGGGGTGGCAGGCATAGAGATGCGAAATATGGCTCATGCCCGGCGTGAGCTCGGGGTATTCCTCACCCCACTCCAAAAGCTGGCCCTTGGAGCCAACCTGATCCTTCGGCAGTTTGGCGGCGATGGCAGCATACTTCTCCGATTGGTCGGTATCCACCTCCAGCAGGCGCTGCGTCTCGATCAGCGCGGCAAAGAACTCCCGGAGGATCTGGTTGTCCATCGCCGGGGCCGCGCAAATGGGCGTGTCATAGCCGTCCGGCAGCAGGTAACGGTTTTCCGGCGACACAGACGGGCAGGTGATCATCTTGCCGTCCACCTCCATGAGGAAATCCTCATAGAAGAGCGCCATGTCGCGCATCACCGGATACATCCGCCGCAGGATGCCCAGGTCCTTGGTATACAGGTAGTGCTCCCAGATGTGCATTGCCAGCCACGCACTGCCCGTCACCCAGGGCATCGCGGCCATATACCAGTCCTGCGGGGCGCAGTCGCCGTAATAATCGGTGTTGTGGTGGCAAACCATGCCGCGCATGCCATACATCACGCGGGCTGTTTCGCGCCCCTTATCCTGCATGACCTCCAGCAGGTCCATAAGCGGCATGTGGAGTTCGGAGAGGTTGCCCATCTCCACGGGCCAGTAGTTCATCTGCAGGTTGATGTTGATCGTGTATTTGCTGTCCCACATCGGCGTGAATGCGGCATTCCAAATGCCCTGCAGGTTCAGCGCCGAGCTCCCCTCCCGGCCGCCGGCCACAATGAGGTAGCGGCCAAACTGGAAATACAGTGCCGCCAGAGCCGGATCGCTGGCGCCGTTTTTCACCGCCTCAATCCTCTCATCGGTGGGCATATCGGGAGCAGGACCCAAGTCCAGCTCGCAGCGGCCCATCAGCGCGGAGAAATCGCGCACATGCTCGGCCTTCAGCTGCTCATAGCCTGTTTGAACGGCCGCGTCCAGCTTCTTCAGCACATCGGCAACCGGGTCGTCGGAGCGGTTGGAGGTGGAGGAAGCCAAAACCAGCACCACCTCGGTGCAATCTCGCGCCAGCAGTTGGGAGACGGGGTTTCTGAGCTCGCCGTCGCAGAGCACCCGCACCGCTGTGGCGAACTCGATCTCGGAGTCATGGCCCCGCATCAGGATGGTGCAGTCGTCCACGGTGCGGATGGAGTCGGCGTTTGGCGCGGGCCAGCCCCCGCCGCTCACGCGCTTGCCGGGCCTGCGGTCATCCATGGCCACGGCGTCGGAAATGGCAATGCGGTTCATTGCCACGTCCAGGTTGATCGCGCCGGGCTTGTCGGCGGTCAGGCGGATGCACAGCACCTGCGCCGGGTGGCTGATGAACATCTCCCTGTGGTATTGCACCCCGGCTTGCCTGTGGCGGATGTTCAGCATGCCTGTCATCAAATCCAGGTCGGAGGCATAGCCTTCCGCTCCGTCGCTGTTTGGCAGCCAGCCGATGGCGAAGGGCAGGTGCTGGTTCAGCGCCAGATTCAGCTCTCCCAGCTGCGAATAATGCCGCATGCAGCCGGGCGTGCCGGCCATATATTGCAGGATCAGCTCCTCGGCGTGATAAATATCACCCTCCAGCACAAGCCGCCGGATCTCCGGCAGTTTCTCCCGCAGGGATGGGTTGTTTCGATCCATAAAGGCGCCATACCAGAGAGAATCATCATTGAGCTGGATCCGCTCCAGATTGGTGTGGCCGTAGGCCATCGCGCCAAGCCTGCCGTTGCCCAGCGGGATGGCGTCTCCCCAGGCGTCAGAGGGTGAACTGTAGCGAAGGTGGAATGGGTGGTCCATGATGTACACCTCCAAAAAACATGTTGTATACCGGAAATAGCCCTTTTATTATACCACATGTATCTAAATAATTAGTGGTCTAATTTTATTTTTTCATTTGCAGAGCATGATGAGATTGCGGTATAATAGAAAAAGTGTAACGTTTCGGTTTGAACCCGGATGGTCAGATTGGAAAAGGAGCAGAGCAAATGGTCGAACAATTCAAATTGTGTGCCCAAGGCGTTGAGTTCCGTGTGAAGGACATGCTGGTTCGGATTGACGTGTATTCCGGCAGCATTTTCCGCGTGGTCTGCACCGGCAACGAATCCTTTGCCCAAGACAGCAGTTATGTGGTGACAATGCCCCGGCCCGAGTCGGCGGCTTTTGAGGTGGAGGAGCTTTCCGGCTGCATCCGCGTGCGCACAGACTGTCTGATGTGTGACATCTCCCGCAAGACAGGGGCGTTCACCTGGCGCGACGGCCAGGGAAACCTGCTGACAAAAGAGCCGGCAAAGGGCGGCAAGACGCTCAATCACATTGATGTGATCAAAACGGATTTCAGCGGCAGCACCGAGGTGCGGCTGGAAGACAACGTGGACGGCGTAAAGGCCCGTGCCAACGGCGTGCAGCGGGTGGACCGGCAGGCATGGCAGACCAAGCTGGAGTTTGTGTGGAAGCCGGAGGAAGCGCTTTATGGCCTGGGCGCCCATGAAGAGAGCGTGTTCAACCTGCGGGGCACAATGCAGTATCTGTATCAGGAAAACATGAAAGCCACCGTGCCCGTGCTGCTTTCCACAGAGGGTTACGGCATCTTGATGGACTGTTACTCGATGATGACGTTTCACGACGACCAGTTTGGATCCTACCTCTGGGCCGACGTGGACGACCAGATGGACTATTATTTCATCGCCGGCCCAACCTATAACGCCGTGCTCAAGGGCCTGCGCGCGCTCACGGGCAAGGCCCCGATGATGCCCAAGGCGGCTTTTGGCTACATACAGTCCAAGGAGCGCTATAAGACAGCCGAGGAGCTGATCGGGATTGTGGAGGAATACCGCCGCCGCCGTCTCCCGCTGGATGTGATCGTGCTGGATTGGCAATCCTGGCCCGGTGGGCAGTGGGGCCAGAAGACCTTTGACCCCTCCCGTTTCCCCGATCCGGACGCGATGACGAAGCAACTGCACGAGCTCAACGTGAAGATGCTGATCTCCATCTGGCCCAACATGAGCGAGGGCGGCGCCAACCACGCCGAAATGCTGGAAAAGGGCTTCCTGCTGGGCAATCGCTCCACTTATGACGCCTTCAACCCTGACGCCAGGGCGCTCTATTGGAAACAGGCCAACGACGGGCTGTTCCGCCACGGGGTGGATGGCTGGTGGTGCGACTGCTCCGAGCCCTTTGAGGCAGACTGGAAGGGCAAGGTGAAGCCCGAACCGGAAGAGCGCCTCAACATCAACGTGTCGGAAAGCAAGAAGTATCTGGATCCGGAGTTCATCAACGCCTACTCGCTGCTGCACTCCAAGGGCATTTATGAGGGCCAGCGGGGCGTCACCGATGACAAGCGCGTCGTCAACCTCACCCGCTCCTGCTATGCAGGCCAGCACCGCTATTCCACGATCACCTGGTCTGGAGATATCTCCGCCAATTGGAGCACGCTGGCCAGGGAGATTCCGGCCGCGCTCAATTTCTGCGTGACCGGTGAGCCCTATTGGACCACCGACATCGGCGCGTTCTTTGTGTCTTCCGGCGGCGTGCTGCGCAACCCGAAGTTCCCCATTCCGTGGTTTATGACCGGGGAATATGACAAGGGCTGCGAAGACCTGGGGTATCGGGAGCTTTTCACGCGCTGGTTCCAGTTCGGCGCGTTCCTGCCCATGTTCCGCGCCCACGGCACCGATACCCCTCGCGAGCTGTGGCGGTTCGGCGAGCCGGGCACAATGTTCTACGACGCGCTGGAAAGGGCGCTGCGGCTGCGCTACCGCCTGATGCCCTATATCTACTCCCTGGTCGGCCAGGTGACCCATGAGGACGGCACGATCCTGCGGGTGCCGGCTCTGGAGTTTGCCGACAAAGCGCTGCGCAACATCAAGGACCAGATGCTCTTTGGGCCTTCGCTGCTGGTCTGCCCGGTCACGCGCCCCATGTATTTCAACCCCAACTCCGAGCCGATCGAAGACGAACCGATCACCCGGAGCGTCTATTTGCCCGCCGGCAGCGACTGGTATGATTTCTGGACCGGTGAGAAGCTGGCAGGCGGCCAGGCCATCGAGGCCCCGTGCCCGATCGATATCGTCCCGCTGTATGTGAAAGCGGGAGCCATCCTGCCTTATGGGCCAGAAATCGAATACACCGGGCAGCAGACCGGCGAGCCGCTGGAAATCCGCGTGTATCCCGGCGCAGATGGCAGCTTTGCCCTCTATGAGGACGAAGGTGACAACTACAATTATGAGCAGGGCAAATTTGCCTGGATCCCGCTGAAGTGGGATGATGAACAGAATAGGCTGACCGTCGGGGAACGCACCGGCTCCTTCCCCGGCATGAAGGAGCTGCAACCTTTGCTGATCCGGCGCATGGACGCCGCGGACAAGACCGTTGCGGTGCAATACAACGGGTCTGCCGTGGAAGTGCAGCTGTAATCCACACACAAAAAGGGCAATCGGACATGTTCCGATTGCCCTTTTCTGTTTTCAGGCCCTCAGCATTCTTTCGGTATGACAGGCAGCACCAGCCGGGACGGATGGTCACTGTCGTGCAAAATGGTCTGCACGGCAAGCTTGGTTTGCCCGCCGATCTCCCCTGGCCTGCCGCCGGTGTTTGGGTTGGGTTCGGCATCCGGATAAAGGCTGCTGGTGATTTCCAGGCGGATGCTGTGGCCTTGGGGCAGCACCATTGAGATGTTCCCGATGTCAAAATGATATGCATAGGCTTTTTCCGGCTCCAGAAACTCAGCGGCGCAGCCGTTGCGGTAACGGGCGCGGACGAGTTGCATCGCCAGGTTCAACACCCGGCCGTCCGGATGCACATCGCTCACCTTGCACACAAAGTCGGTGTCCACAGCAGAGCTTGCCGCGAAAATCTCGGCGGTGATCGGCCCGGTGATCTCAGTGTCTTCGGCAAAGGGTTCGGTGGTATACACCAGCACATCGCCGCGCCGCTGGTTGGGCCGCTGGTCCTGCACCATGAAGGTGTAGGGATCCTCAATGTGGCTGTGCACCGGGTTGGCCGGGTTATAAAGGTAATGATCAGCCCGCTCCGCCCCGGGCGGCAGCACGGAAAGCGTGCCGTCGCCAAACAGCGAATTGGCGCGGCCCCCGCTGTGCAGATAGTACTCCCGAGAAACGGTTCTTGCCAGCGGCCACTCCCACTCGTCGCGCCACACGTTTGGGCCCATCACAAACAGCTTGATCGGCGCGCCGGCCATAAACGGGCTTGTTTTGCCCTTGATCCAGTAATCAAACCAGTCAATCAGCCTGCCGGTGATGTCCGCGCCGTCGCCGGACCCCTCCGGGCCGAAGTGCAGGCCGTCAAAATCGCCGCTCAGTTTGTCACCGTGCAGCCAGGGGCCCACGATCAGCTTGCTGCCCTCGCGGCAGAGCTGGCTGCCGCCGCGTGATCTAAACTGCGTGTAATTATAGATCGTCATGTCCCGCAGGAAGTCATACCAGCCGGTCAGGCTCAGGCAGGGCACATCCACCTGCTCGAAGCCCTCTGTCCGCCCGATTTTCTCCAGGAACACCGGATTGTCAATGTTTTCCAAGAGCTCTTTGTGGCGGTCCGGGCCGGGCACGCCGAAAGAATAGAGAGCCGGGAACTTCGTCCATGATGTTTGAAATGGGCAGATCGCCCTGAGATGCGGCGGCCTTGACCGCGCAGCGGCTAGCTGGGTGAACCCATGGTAGGATTCGCCCACCATGCCTACGTTGCCGTCACACCAAGGCATTGCCGCCACGGCCTCCACTGAGTCGTAGCCGTCTTCATCCTGATATCCGGCCGGGTCATTCACGCCTTCGGAGCAACCGGTGCCGCGCACATCCTGGATGACCACGTTGTAGCCCTGTCCGGCAAGCTCATGGGCGCGGATGTAGCCGCTCAGCGGGCCGGGCTTGTCCTTGTGATAAGGCGTGCGGTTCAGGATCGCGGGGTAAGGCCTGTCGTCATCGGGCCGGTAGAGATTGGCGTAAAGCACCGTGCCGTCACGCATCGTGATCGGCACGTTATAAATCACCTTGATGTTGGCTCCCTTGCGCATTGCGTTTCTCCTCGCTCGTTCATTCCCACCGGGCAAACGCAGTTTGAGGCGGTGTGTCAAAGCCGCCCACCTGCCTTGATGTGGAGGTGATGGTGACGCCGCTTTCTCCAAACCGGAACACGATCTGCCTCGTGCGGCAGATCTCCAGCCACCGGATCTGCAGGCAAAGCTCGTCCTGCCGGAGCCAGTGAGCCGCCAGCATCACATCCTCGGTGGGGATGTTGCCGGAGAGCCTGTTGAGCCTGGCCAAGCCGTCCAGCCCGGCAAGCGCCCGATGGATACCGCTTTCGCTTTCAATGGTCAGCAGAAGCTGCCCCCTCACAAACTCAAACCCAAAGGCGGTGACCGCGTCATGATAGTTGCGGTTGAAGATCGAAACATCCTCGGCGAAAAAGGCGGCGCTCCCTTCGGTGATGCGGCACCTCCTGCCATGGACGCTTTGTATCATCGGTGAGTCGGGCGCGTAATCCGGCGCCGGCAGGGCCAGTGTCTTCAAGCGCCGGACGAGTGCATCCCGCGCCGGAGCGTCCTCCGGCAATGGCCTGTCATGGACGCGGTCTGCAAAACCAAACAGCGCCTCGCGCATGCGCCGGTCCGCCACCGAGTCGGCGCAGGTCTGGTTCACCGAGATCAACAACCCCTGCTCCGGAAACCCGATGGAAAGCTGGCCCATGGCGCCGTCGGCATAAAACGCACCGCCCCTGATCCACATCATGCCGCCATAACCGGCGCCGGGGGCTGCGTCAGGCACAGCTTCGCGGAAATGGTCATTGCGCAGCGCCGTGGCCCAGCGCACCCACTCCTCCGGCAAAACCCGCTCATCGCCCCACAACCCGTTGTTCAGGTAGAGCTGGATCAATCGGGCATTGTCCTCGGTGGAGGTTACAATGCCGCCACTGCCGTTTTCAAGGCCGTCCTCATGGCAATACCAGCGGATGCCGGCGCTGTTGATCCCGATCTTTTCAAAAAGCCGTGGGCGCAGGTAGTCTGCCAGCCCCAGGCCAGTTTTCTTGCGGATGCAGGCGCCCACCATCGAGCAGGCGATGCTGTTATAATAAAACGCCGTACCGGGCTCATGCACGATGGGCATGGAGAAAAACTTGCGCACCCACTCCGGGTCAAACACAGCGGGCTGCGTTTCCATGCCGGCAGACATCGTCAGGATGTGGCGCATCCTCAGCTCCCCAAGCCATGGCTGCGGCTGGGCCGGCACATACTCCGGGAAGATATCCACCAGCCTGTCGTCCAGCGCGAGCAGGCCCTCCCCCATCGCAATGCCGAAGGCCGTGCCGGTCACGGTTTTGGTGAGCGACTGGCTGGCGTGGGCAAAGCCCGGCGCATAGGGAGCCCACCAGCCCTCGGCGATCACGCTGCCGTGGCGCATCACAAGGATGCCGTGCATCTCCGAACCGCTGCGGTCCAGGTCTTCCACCAGCTGCAGCAGGTCGCGGCTGGATACCCCCTCCGCTTCCGGTGTTGACCGGGCAAGTTTATTCATCCTTTTCCTCCCCCGCATCAGTCTGCGGCATTGGGCAGATAAGCACAACGGAATCCCGACAGCTCATATTCGTGTGTCCTTGGGAACGTGAGCCCCATGAAAAACACGCCGGCGTGATCCACTGCCCGGTGGGCGCCGCCGCAGATCGGCATGCACTCCCCTCTGGTTTCCAGCCACCGCCAGCCGCCGTAGGTATCTTGCTCCGTCTCCGGGAAAAGCGCCAGCGCCTTGAGCAGCATGGGCACAGCCACTCCCTCATCAGCCCCGATGGCGTGAAAGGCGCAGTTGAAGCGCCCCGGCTCGCCGGAGCCGGATGCTGTGAGCCGGATGCCGCCCTCATGGCCGCGGAAGCGCAGCGTGCCCGGCGTGCCCGGCGCCACCAGCGACCCATCGGGCAGGATAACCCGCCAGCGCGGGGAGTCGGCTGTGAGATCTGTTCCGGCCAGCATGCAGTCCGCACCAGGGACCAGCTGAATTTCACCATCCACAACCCGCAGGCCGTCGTCCCACTCGTTCATGTTGCCGTTCAGGTCATAGATGCCATCCAGCCTGCCGTTGTGGGCCCAGGCCAACGGCCCGGAGCCGGTGGCCACACGGCCGCCCTCCGTGGGCAGGCCGGCCTCCTCCGGGTGGAAGAAGTCGTGGCCGCCATCGTTGTTGCCCCGGGGCATTGTGCCATTGCGCCGGGTCCAAAGCGCCAACGCCGCCCGCAGCGAGTAGGGCGTCAGGCCCCATCCGGCGCCCTTTGCAGCACAATAAACCCGCGCCTCATCATAGGTCACATGGGTCTGGGGGTCTTTCAACGGCAGGGAGTAACCCCGCCCATTGCGCACGATGTTCTGATATTTTGAATAATAGATGGCACCCACCGGTTTGCCATCGGCCACAAAGGCCGGGTGCAGCCCGTCGGCGGTGCTGTCCATCAAGTCCGGAAGCATCATGCTTTCCACCCGCACCATCACAGAAGGCATGCCCACATCATCCAGCAGCACCGTGTTGGTGCCGCCTGAAAGGCATTCCACAGCGGCCTTGAACTCGGCATGAAGGTCTTCACAGTCTCGGCCAAAGCCACCGGCATCCAGTCTTTTCACGCTTTCCCTGGCGCAGGCGTCGGCAGTGCGGGAAGCGTCAGCCCGCTCCGCACCATGATGCTCATTCAGATTGCTCATTGGTCGCTCCTTTCCCCGGCTGCCATCTCACAGGCAGCCACTGCAAAAACACCGGCAGCCACTGGTCCCAAAAATCGAAGTTATGGTCGCCGGGGCCATTTTGAAACAGGCAATCATACCCCAGATTCTGAAAGTATTGGGCCTCCTCCAGAGAATAGGCATGGCAGCCGTCGTCGGTGCCGCACACGGAGAAGATCTTCGGCAGTTTTCTGCCGCTCTCCGCCGCCTGGCGGGCCAACCAGCGCAGATCATGCTCGGTGCCGTGGGCCTGGCTCAAATCCCTGGTGCCAAATACCAACTCCCGAATGAGATTGAGCGGCGCGCGGGGGCCGCCGGGCACTTCGCGGATGTCCATGTCAATGAAATTGGCTGAGGAGAAGATTCCGATTGCCGCATATTGCTCCGGGCAGGTGAACCCGGCCTTCATCGCGCCATAGCCGCCCATGGAAAGGCCGGCGATGAAGTTGTCTGCCGGGTTGGTTGAGATGGGAAACATCCTGCTGCAAAGCTCCGGCAGCTCCCCGGTGATGTAGTCAAAATAGCGGCCGCCATCCACATTGGTGTAGAAACTGAGATCCGCGGAGGGCATCACGCAGGCAATGCCGGCCTTCCTGAGATATCGCTCCAACGAGGACTCCCGCTGCCATGCCGTGTAATCTTCCGACGCGCCGTGCAGCAGCCAGACCACAGGGAACCGGCCATCGGGGCCCGGCCTGCCCTGGCCCTTTTCGGGGAGGATCGTATAAATGGATGTGCCCCTGCCGAGGCATTTGGAAAAGAACTCCGCGGAGATCAACGCCATTTCACTCACCCACCTTCACAGAATCCGATACCAGCCAATCCAGGAAAACACGGACCCATTTGTCCCAGAAGTCCCAGGTGTGGGCGCCCGGCTCTTCGTGATATTCATATCGGTATGGGTTGCCTTCGAATCCTTCAAAGAAGGCCTTCAGGCCCAGGCCAACTGGGTAAGCATGGTCTTCCGTGCCCACGGCATGAAACACCCTGGGCAAGGGTTTGCCCTGCAAGACATTGTTTCTGGCGTGCATCAGCACATCGTGCTCGGTGCCCTCCAGCTCTCCGGTGTTTTCCACACCGAAGTTCTGCATGTTCACACTCTTCCTGCCGGGGCCGCCGGGCGATTGCGGGCCGCCGAACGACGGAGAACGCAAATGCTCCAGCGGGATGATGCTGCTGGCGGAAAACACACCGATGGCGCCATAGCGCTCCGGGTTGCGCATGCCCAGCGAGATGGCGCCGCTCCCGCCCAGGGAGAGGCCGGCAATGGCGTTTCGCTCACGCCTCTCGGAAAACAGCGGAAAGAAATGCCGGCAGACGGCGGGCAGCTCGCGGACCAGATAATCGTAATAATCGCCGCCATACACCATGTTGCAATAGCGGCTGGGGCCGGCGCAGGGCATCACCACGGCGACGCCCTTGTCAGAGGCATAACGCTCAATGTTGGTGAAGCGATGCCAATCGGAGTGGGTGCCGGCGCCGCCGTGCAGAAGCCAAAGCACCGGCAGCTCCGATGCGGCGCCGCCCACTTCCTTTTCCGGCAGAATCACGTCGATGGTGCTCATCATATTGAGCACAGAGGATTTGAACTGCACACGAAGCAGCGCCATAGATTCGCCTTCTTTCTGGATGAATCGGGTTCCGGAGCACCTGTTTTTCTAGCATATCTATGAATATCTATTAATTAGATATCTTATCTATCCAGAATGGCTCTGTCAATACGGATTACGGGCAACACCGGACAAAAAAAGAAATGGTTTGTAACCAAATATATACATTTTACTGTTTTATGCATATTCAAATCAGCTTCCTGTGTTATACTAACTTGGGGAGTGGCGAATATGAAAATTGAGCGACATAACGGAACTCCGGTATACAGGCAAATCAGCGAAGATATCCGCAATCAGATTGTCAAAGGGGAGTTCCCGTTGGGCGGAATGCTGCCGTCGGAAAGCAAATTGTGCTCCCTATACGGCGTGGAGCGTGCCACGGTGCGCAGGGCTTTGGCATTGCTGGTGGACGCGGGGCTTGTCTCCAAGACCCCAGGCCTGGGCACCATTGTGAACAACCCCAAAATCAACGAAGAACGCAAGCCGCAAAACACAGTGCTGCTGTTGCTCCCGAGGGGCAAGGACAACGCAGACCTGGTCAATGAACCGTTCAACGCCAAGCTGATCAGCGTTCTGGATCAGGAGTGCTCGGAATATGGGTTTTCGCTCCTGTATAAATCGCTTTCAGAAAGCGACTCAGCAGATAGCCTGATCCGGGTGTGCAATCCGTGCGGAGTGCTGATCAAGAGCGCGATGCTGGAAGACCTATGCGCGGATCTGCAGCAGCGGGGTGTGCCCGTGGTATTGCTCAATCAGATCCACGAGGGGTATGCCTCCATCTCCATGGACAACCGGCATGGGGCAAAGATGGTGGTGGAGCATCTGTATGCACTGGGTCACAGGAAAATCGGGTATATCGGTGCCCCGCTGGACCACCAGACCGCGCAGGCGCGCCTGGATGGTTATCAGGAAGTGCTGCACCAATACGGGCTGCCATTAGACAAACGATGGATCGCAATGGCAGACTGGACCATGGAGAGCGGAAGAGTAGCCATGCGGCAGATTCTGGACACAGAAGAATATCCCACGGCGGTTTTCTGTGCCAACGACGCCATGGCCATCGGAGCAATCAACGCGGCTATGGACGCCGGGCTGTCTGTGCCCGGTGACATCAGCGTGGCCGGTTTCGACAACATCGATCAGTCGTCTTGCTTCATCCCCGCGCTGACAACGATCGCGGTGGATTATCAGATCATGACCAGACTTGCATACCTGCTGCTGACCGATATGATCAGACGGCGTTCCTGTGATTTGAAAGCCGCTGTATACGCGCCGCTGCAACTGATGGCCAGGCAATCCACCGCCGCAGCAAATCAGGCCGAAGCCTGCCTGCCCGACCTCAGCGCGTGATGGCGGTGAAGCTGCCGAATGCAAAAGGAGATGGCATATACCATCTCCTTTCTGATTCTCAGCAGCTGCCTACTTCAGGATAGCCCCTGCCGTGAGCGCTTTTTCCAGTTGTTCATTTCCAAACAGATAGACAAGAATCGTGGGCAGGCTCGTGATGATCATCGTAGCGCCGATCTGGCCCCAGTGCCGCACGCCGATGCTCACGAAGAAATTCAGCAAGCCCACCGTGAGCGGCCGCAAGGATTCCTCCGGCGCAAGAATGAAAGCCAGGAAAAACTCGTTCCAGGTGTTCATGAAGATGAGCACACACTGTGTGGCAATTGCCGGAGTTACCATCGGGAGAATAATGCGGAAGTAGGTGGTATACACATTGCACCCGTCGATGCAGGCGGCCTCTTCCAGCTCCCTGGGCAGGCTCCGGAAAAACGCATAGAGCATTAGCACGCAGGTAGCCAGCGCAAACGCCGCGTACGGCGCAATCAGCCCCAGATGGGTGCCCTTCAGCCCCAGTTGCTTGACCAAAAGAAACACCGGGATGATGACCACCTGAACCGGCACAATCAAGCCCAGCGAAATGTAATTCAGCGTGAGTTTGCTCACCCGCGCGCTCATCATCCGCGCAATGGCATAGGCCAGCATGCTTCCCAGCAGCACGGTGACGAGTATTGTGCCCACCGAATAAATGAGGCTGTTGGTGAAGTATTTGGGGAAATCATACGCCTTCAGGGAATCGGGGTAGTTGGAAAACACCCATGTTTGCGGAAGCCCAAAGGCATTGTTATATACTTCCTCCTTCGTTTTGAAGGAAAGGGTGAGCATCCAGAACAGCGGGAAGATAAACGAAAGCCCCAAAATAACCAGTACGGCATTCAGAATATAGGTGGAAAGTTTACGAATCATTTTCATCCCCCTGCTCTGCCTAATATTCCAGCTTGTTTTTGGCCACAAACCGGTTGATCAAAACCGTGATGATCAGGCACTGGATGATGAACAGCACCGCAATGGCGCAGCCCTGTCCAAAGTCAGACGACGAGAAGGCCGTGTAATACATGTGATAAACCACGGTTTGTGACAAATCACCGGGGCCGCCTAACGTCATGATTCTGACATGGGCAAACTGGGCCATGCACCCCAGCACCGACACAATCAACAGGTATTTGATGATTTCCTGCAGCAGCGGGATGGTGATTTTCAGGCTGCAACGGAAGAACCCTGCCCCGTCGATCAACGCGGCTTCGTAATAGGTCTTTGGGATGGACTGTATCCCGGCGTAAAAAATCACGGCATTGATGCCGATGTATTGCCACAGGAAAGCCACGGCGATGCTCGTGACAACAGTCGATTTGTTGGAGAGCCAGGCCTTGGCAAAGTTATCCAGGCCAACAGCCCGAAGGGCGCTGTTGATAAGGCCCCAGTCCGGCTGATAAATCGCGACCCACATTTGCGCGATCACGGTGACGGAAATGATGGCCGGAAACATGATCGTGGCCTTCATAAACCTCTTCATCCGGTTTGCCTGCCTGTCAATCACAAGGGCGAGCAGCAGCGAAAAGGGAAGCGCAACACAGGTGGAGAGGATCACGATGTAGAGCGTGTTCCAGGTGGAGCGCCAATAGGAAGAGGATTTCAGCACGCTGATGTAATTGGCCAGCCCGACAAACCCAAGACTTTTGTAGCCGTCGTTTTTCTGCAGGCTGATGATGATCTCCGGAATGATCGGGTAAACCACAAACAGCGTAAACAAGATAAGTGCAGGCGCTGTAAACACAAGTATGGAGAGTTTGGTATTGAATTTTCTCATTCTTTTCCACCATCATGGCTATTGATTGGGTTGGAAAAGGGGCTATCTCGGCAGCACATGGCTGCAGCTGCTGCGCAGCGACCCGCCTCGATAGCCCCGGCAATCAAATGTCTTGAAAAGGATCAGTCAAACCAGGTGTTTGCCTGCCAGACCGGGTTGAAGTCGGTCACGAACTGATCAACAGAGTATTCGCCGGTGAGCAGGTTGGAGGTGCACTTGCCAAACTCGGTGGCCGTCTTGGCGTCCATGCAGTTCAGCCAGATCGAGGGGATCTTGACCGTGGCGGCGTTGTAGACGTCCAGGTTCTTCTGCATCAGCGGCGACACATCGGTGAGCTTGAAGCCCGTGTCGAGCGTCACAGGAGCCTTCTGGTCATTGAAGTACAGAGCGTCCTGCGTGGCGCAGAATTCGCAAAGCTTCACGGCGGCGTCAAGGTTCTTGCTCTTGGCGAAGGTTGCGTAACCGTTCAGCGGCGAGCCCCAGAACTGGATCACATTCTTCGGATCATACTTGGTGTTGTCTGCCGAGACGTTGGGCCACAGGAAGAAGTCCACGTCCGGGTCCTTGGCGAGGTTCGGGAGCTCCCAGGTGAAGATGAAATACATCGCGGCATTCTTGCTGGTGAACATTTCATTGGCCGGGCCATAGTCCAGCGTCGTGATGCCATCGGGGAACGCGCCGGCCTTCACCAGAGACTGGATCCTGCCGAGAGCGTTTTTGACAACGGGGTTGGTGAAGTCGATCTTGTTCTGCAGCAGGTCCTGTGCGGCCTGCGGGTCTTCAATCTGAACCATCTGCTGGAACAGGCCAAGGCAGGGGCCCCAACCGGCCAGACCGTCCATGGCGATCGGGTTTACGCCGGCGGCCTTCAGCTTGGTGCAGATCGCCAGCAGGTCGTCAAAGGTCTTCGGCTCCTGGAGGTTGTACTTGGCGAAAATTTCCTTGTGATAGAAAATCCTCGGGTTGAAGTAGGTGTCGCAGCCGGAAGACAGCGTGTAGATCTTGCCGTCTTTGAACTTCAGAGCGTCCGGCACGGAATACTTGGCCATGAAGCCATCCTTGGAGATATACGGCGTGAGATCAAGCTGGTTGCCGGCACCGATGATCGGGATGGCCGTGACGGCGTCGCTGTACCACACATCGGGCAGATCGCCGGAGGCGTTATATGTCTTGACCTTGTTGTAGAAGTCGTCGCCGCCGCCGCCGGGCTCAATTTCCACCTGGATGCCGGGCAGGGCCTTCTCCATGTTGGCCTGGATGAAGTTGGCGTTGATCTTCTGGCGGTTTTCGTCGGCGCTGATGACGAGCAGGCGCAGCTTCACCGGCTGCGCGGGCTCCGCCGTGGGCGCTTCCGTCTTCGGGGCGTCGGTGGCAACCTGCTGTGTTTCAGCGGGCTTGGTCGCAACCGGAGCGGTGGTGCTGGAGCAGGCGGCCAACCCTGCAACCATCAATACAGCCAGGACAATTGGAGCCAGCTTTAAGAGCTTTTGCATGAAAAAACCTCCTTCACGATATTGCAGAATGGACAATGCGAAGGGTTGTAACGTTACATCGGTATGGTAAACGCATGCGTGTATTGTGAAAAGGGAATATTGTCTGGTGTGAAGGAGATTTATCCCCAATTGGTTAATTTTTCCCTGCCGAAAAGCTCTCCACGTATTTTGCGGGGGTGATGCCGGTCAGTTTCTTGAAGCACTTGCCGAAATAATTCGCGTCGGCATACCCAACCTTGGCGGCGACCAGCGAGATCGAGCGACAGCCGCCGTCGATGAGCTCCCTGGCCTTCTGGATCCGCAGCTCGCTGAGATACTCATTGATGGTTTTGCCGGTCTCCCGCTTGAACAAAAAGCACAGGTGGCCATATCTCACATAGACATTCTTTGCAATCGAGTCGATCCGCAAGTCAAACCGCATATAGTTGTCATTGATGAAGGCAATGGCATCTTCCACGATTTTGGAAGGCCTCTTTGCGCCGGCGTGGGGGGAGTCGGTGATCTCCGCCAAAAGGCCGAGGATCCAGGCCTCCAGCCCGTCCAGGTCTTTTCTGGCCATCGCCTCTTCCAGAATGCCGGCGCCGTCTGCAGCCAGGCCCCGGGCAAGCCCGCTCCGGCCGGCCGCCTCGGCAAGCGCGGAGCCAAGCTCGATACAGGCAAGCCTGGCGGCATCTATGGCGGGGTTTTTTGACCGAATCTGGTCAAAGACGGCCCGCACGATCTTTTCAGCCTCCCCGATGTCGCCGCCGCGCAGGCAAATGTGAAGCTGCATTTTCATCTCAATGGGAAAGAAGCTTGCTTGCAGCGCTTCGTCGGATCTTGCGGTGCAGGCGATCACACAGCCCTCGCCCGCCACCGATTTGCTTCTCAGCGCATACAGCGCCTCCTTATAAGAGAGTGCCAACTGCTCGAGGCTGCCATAGGGCCTGCCGAGCCCCACGGTCAATGAAACACCAAATGATCTGGACGCCGTGATCCGGACACGCTCAAAGGCATTGACCAGGTTCATCTGCAGCTCCTCGCCGTCGTTTTCCGGCAGCAGCAGCACATTGAGCCTGCCCTGGATGTCGCGGCAAAGCTCGACAGGGCAGTATTCCTCCAGCAGCGTGCCGACCAGCTTGCCCACGGCCAGCCACCAGAGCTGCCAGGCGCCGCCCTCTTCGGCGCTCCCCCGTTCCCCATCGGCCTGGATGACCGCGGCCTGAAAAGCACCCGAGTCCAGGCCCACCCCGACAATGTGCGACAATGACGAGAACCCGGCCTCACCCAGAAGGCTGTTGCCCCGCAGCAGGTCGTTCAGCAGCAACTCCTTCAAAACCGGCCTGTAGTCGTTCACCTGCTGCGCCAGCGCTTCGGCTTCCATCCTGGCTGACCGCTCCTTCGCAATCCTTGACTTGATGGCCAGGAGCGCCTCGGTCAGCTCCGCTTCGTCAATGGGCTTCAGCAGGTAGTTTCCCGCGCCCACCTCGATGGCCTGCCTTGCGTAAGCAAACTCATCGTAACCGGTGATGATGATGACCTTGACGTCAAGCTCCTTCTCCTTGATTTCCGCCGCAAGCTCCAGCCCGTCCATCACAGGCATGTTGATGTCCACAAGCGCGACGTCCGGCTTGTACTCGGCAATCTTCTCCAGCGCGTCAAACCCGTTTTCCGCTTCGCAGCACACCGAATACCCCAAGCTCTCCCACGGCAGAGAGATCTTCAAGGCTTCCCGAAACAGGCTCTCATCATCCACGATCATCAGCTTCAGCATGTGCTTACCCTTTCTTCCTTGAGGAGGGGATCGTCAGGATCACCTTTGTATAACTGCCCAACTCGCTTTGGATGCGGATGCCATACTTGTCTCCAAACAGCAGCTTGATCCGGTCGTTGACGCTCCCCAGGCCAAAATCCTCACTTTTCCCGTTGAAGGCCGTTTTGTCCAGCAGCATGTGGATCTTGTCCTCCGGGATCCCGGCGCCGTTGTCATACACTTCAATGCAAACATCGCCGTCTTGCGACAGTGTGCCTCTGATTTCCAACCGCCCCACGCCTTCCTTCGGCTTCAGCCCGTGATAGATGCTGTTTTCCACCAGCGGCTGCAGCGTCAGTTTTGGAATCTCCAGATCGAGAATCTCGTCCTGCATATCGATGATATATTCCATATAGTTGGAGTAGCGCATCTTCTGAATTGCCAGATAATTGGAAGTCATCTTCACTTCCTCAGAGATTTTTATCATGTCTCCGCCCTTGCTCAGGGAAGACCGGTAAAAGTTGGCCAGCGATTTGGCAATGCTGATGGCGTCGTCATAACGACCCAGCTTGTTCAGAGATATGATTGTCTCCAGCGAGTTGTAGAGGAAATGCGGCTTGATCTGCGATTGAATCAGCATAAACTCAAATTCCCTGCGGGTTTTCTGCTCAGACAAAACCTCCTGGATCAATCCTTCAATCTTGTCCATCAGCTCGTTGAAGCCGTTGGCCAGTATCCCCATCTCGCCGCGGATTTCCGTGTCTGCCCGCACGCCCATGTCGCCGTCCATAATGGCCGTCATGATGCCCGCCAGCTTGTGGACGGGCTTTGTCACCGTGTGGGAGATCACATAGGACATCGCAAACGCAAACGCCAGGCACAGGATGCCAACGACCAGGATCACCGACTGGATTTTGGCGTTCTCCGAGGTGACCTCCTCCAGCGACACAGAGCTGACCACCCGCCATCCCAGCTTGTCGGACCGCTGCATGGAGAGCAGATAGTCCTTGCGGTTCTGCTTGACGATAACCCGCCCCTGCGCCATCAGTTTCTCATAATCCTTCCGGCTCACTTGAAGCACGCGGTCCAGGGGCTGGTTCAGGTCCGCCTTGTTGGCTGACGAAATGATCGCGCCGTCGCGATCGATGATATAGTAGCTGTCGTGGGAGTTCTTCCTTTGGTCCGGAAAGATCTTGGAGATGTTTTTTTCGCTGATAAAGAGGATCACAATGCCGGTCTTGGCTCCGAGGTTTTTGTCTATGACCAGCTTGGCGACGGCAATTGAGTTTTCCGCGTTGGCCCTGTCGTTGAACTCCAGGCGAAACAACCCTGTCCACACCGGCGTCTGCCGCTCGATCACCTGGTCCAGAAAGTCTTTTCCAAACACGTTGCTCAATCTGTTGATATAGATCGCGTTATAATACAGCGCCTGCCGCGTTTGAGACAAAACGGCGGTGGAGATCACCTGCGTGTTTGGTGACACGATGTTGCTCATGATGTCAGAGAGTGTGGACCGGATTTGCTGCACCTTCAGCGTGGCATCCACCTGATCGGAGCTTTTGGAGTAATTTAACAGCAACTCCTGAAGCCTGTAGTCCGAGGCGATCACCCGGATATAGTCCTCATAACTGCTCGTCATCGTGGTGAGGTTGCGGTCAATCAGCTCAAGCTCTCTGGCGGAGCTTTTCTCTGCTTTGTCAATGATGGCGGAAGAAGAGATGCTTGTGGAAAAGAAGCCAAGCAAAAAAAGCGACAGCACAATTACAAATCCATAAAAAAGAAAAACCTTGTTCTTCAGCGACAGATGATCAAACAGGCTTTTCACTGCCAGCACCATCTTCCTGGATCATCCTGATCCGGCCATGGATTTGTGCAACTATGCTCAACATAAAGCAAATGGCTTATTGAATATCCCGCATAAGTATAGGATCAGACAAAAATCTCGTCAAGCAATGGATTTGCGGAAGGCGGATCAGACAAACATACCCACCGCCGCTTCGGAGCAACAGACGCGCCCGGCTTGCGCCGGGCTCTTCAACAAGCAAAACGAACTTTCGATTTTACCGGCCCGCCCAGCGGGCAAGCTCTTCCGGCGTCGCCAGCACAAAGTGCTGCCCGCCCAGGTGGTGCTGGATGCCCTTGTGATACTCCACACCCTGGGCCTTGTAGTCATAGCTCAGCGCAACGCGCCGCTTCTCCGCCAGCGGGTCAGGCCGGGGAATCGCCGAAAGCAGGCTTTTGGTGTAGGGGTGCACCGGGTTTTGGAAGATCTCCTCGGTGGTGCCGGTCTCCACAAGGTGCCCCAGGTGCATCACGCCGATGCGGTCAGAAATGTATTTGACCATCGAAAGGTCATGAGCGATGAACAGATAGGTGGTGCCGGTCTGCACCTGCAGGTCTTTCATCAGGTTCACCACCTGCGCCTGGATGGACACATCCAGCGCGCTGATGCATTCATCGGCAATGACAAGTTTGGGGTTCATGATGAGCGCCCTTGCGATGCCCACGCGCTGGCGCTGGCCGCCGCTGAACTGGTGGGGGTAGCGGTCGGCGTGCTCGGGGGCCAGGCCCACCTTCTTGAGCATAGCGGCCACCTTCTCCTGCCGCTCCGCTCTGGTTTGATACAGGTGATGGATGTCCAGCCCCTGGGCGATGATCTCCCCCACCTTTTTCCTGGGGTTCAGGCAGGCCATCGGGTCCTGGAAGATCATTTGCATCTCCTGACGAAGCCGCCCGGCCACAGCGCGGTTCATGCGGCCGGAGATGTCCATGCCGTTGAACTCAATGGAGCCCGCCGTGGGCTTGTAGAGGCGGATGAGGCTGCGGCCGATGGTGCTCTTGCCGCTGCCGGACTCCCCCACCAGGCCATAGGTTTCGCCGGGGTATATCACAAAATCCACGCCGTCCACGGCGCGCACCGTGAAGCGGCTGCTCACGGTGAAGTGCTGCTTCAGGCCTTTCACTTTCAGAATTGGCTCACCGCCCGGCATCAAGCTCACCCTCTTCCCTCATCCGTTGAATGCGATGCCTCAGCTCCGCTGGCATCTCCACCTTCGGCGCGCGCCCGTCCAGCAGCCAGGTGGCGGCCCAGTGTGTTTCGCTCACCTGAAACATCGGCGGTTCTGCCCGCTTGTCAATCTTCAGCGCGTAGGGGTTGCGCGGGGCGAAAGCGTCGCCGGCCACCGGGTGCAGCAGGTTGGGCGGCGAACCGGGAATGGTATACAGCCGCTCGTCGGTGGTGTCCAGGTGGGGCATGGCGCTCAAAAGCCCCCAGGTGTAGGGGTGGCGGGGGTCATAAAAGACTTCCTCCGCCGTGCCCTTTTCCACAATCCTGCCGGCATACATCACGGAGACATAGTCGGCGATCTTGGCCACCACGCCCAGGTCGTGGGTGATGTAGATCACGCTGATGCCGCGCTCCTTCTGGATGCGCTGGATCATCTCCAGGATCTTGGCCTGGATCGTCACATCCAGCGCGGTGGTGGGTTCGTCGCAGATCAGCAGGTCCGGGTCGCAGGCCAGGGCAATGGCGATCACCACACGCTGGCGCATGCCGCCGGAAAGCTGATGGGGATAGTTCTTCATGCGCTTTTCCGGCTCGGGGATGCCCACTTCCTCCAGCAGGCAGATCGCCTTGCCCCATGCCTCGGCGCGTGTGGCGCGCTTGTGCCAGAGCATGCCCTCCATGATCTGCTTGCCGACCGTCATCGTGGGGTCCAGGCTGGTCATCGGGTCCTGAAAAATCATCGCGATGCGCTTGCCGTTGATGTGGCGGCGCAGCTCGCGCTTTTTCATCTTCAGGATGTCCACCGTCTTCAGGTTGCCGTCATCCTGATGATAAGTGTATTGTATCGTGCCGGAATCCACCTTGCCGTTTTTGGCAAGGATGCCCATGGCAGCCTTCATTGTGACCGACTTGCCGCTGCCGCTCTCGCCCACGATGGCCAGCGTCTCACCGCGCCAAAGATCCAGATCCACACCGCGGATCGCGTGCACCGGGCCCACCATCGTCTCAAAGGTGATGGAGAGGTCGCGGATTTCCATGGCTTTTTCCCTGTTTTCCATCTGCGGCACCTCACATTTCCTTGAGTTTCGGGTCGAATGCCTCGCGCAGGCCGTCTGCCAGCACGTTGAAGCACAGCATCAGCAGCGCCAGCACCACAATGGGCGGGATAATCTGATAGGGGTGTGTTGTGAAGCTGTTGAACGCATCGTTGATCAGCGACCCAAGGCTGCACTGCGGCACCGGGATGCCCAGGCCCACAAAGCTCAGGAACGCCTCTGTGAAGGTCGCCGTGGGGATGCTGAACATCAGCTGCGTAATGATCTGCCCGATGATGTTGGGCAGCACTTCCCGGAAGATGATGGTCATGCTGCCGGCACCCAGCGTGTGGCTGGCAAGCACAAACTCCTGCTCCTTCAATTTGAGCATCTCAGCCCGGGCGATGCGGCTCATACTGATCCAATCGGTCAGCACAAGCGCCAGCACGATGGTCAGGAACCCCGGCTTCATCACGAGCAGCAGCAGCGTCACAATCACCAGCCGCGGGATGCCGTTGTTGATCTCTGCAAAGCGCTGCATGGCACTATCCACCCAGCCGCCGAAGTAACCGCTGATCAGGCCGTAACTCATGCCCAGTGTCATGTTGATGATGGCGCTCACAATGGCAATGCCCAGCGAGATGCGGGCGCCTTCCCACACGCGGGTCCAGATGTCGCGGCCCAGCGTGTCGCTGCCAAACCAATAATAGACGTCGGTCAGGTTTTTGGCTTGGTAACCGTTGACGATCTTGGTGCCCGATGTGGTGTGCAGCGCTTCATTGCCGTTGAAGATGCCCAGAGCCTCAAGCCCCGGCACACGCGGCGCAAAGTTTTTCTGCGACAGCGCCTGTTCGGAATAACTGTAGCCGCTGATCATCGGCCCGATCACGGCGAACAGCACGATGAGCACAATCAATGCCAGCGCCACCACGGCTCCCTTATTGGCCAGGAAGCGGCGGCGCACATCCTTCCAGTAGGAATCGCTGGAAAAGCCTGCGTCTATCACGGCCTCTGGCTCGCCGCCAATCAACTCAAAATCATCAGGCAGAAAAACCAGGCCCTCCTGAATCGCGGCAGCATGCTTATCCATTGGTCTTCACCGCCTTTCGCTTTTGCAGGCCAAGCACCCTGCCCCACCGGGCAAAGAAACCCAGCCGGCCGCTCACACCGGTCTCGCCGCTGTCGGAAGAGAGGCGGATGCGCGGGTCGATGATGCCGTAGAGGATGTCCACCAGCAGCATGATGCCGATATACATCGCGCTGTAGATGAAGCTCAGCGCAATCACCACATTGTAATCGTTGGATTGGATGGCCGTGACCAGAAGGCTCCCCACACCGGGGATGGAGAAAATCTTCTCCACCACCAGGCTGCCGGTCATCAGGTCCACAATCAGCGGCGCCAGCACCGTGATGATGGGAATCAGCGCGTTGCGCAGCGCGTGCCGCGTGATCAGCGGCGCTCCGCTGACGCCCTTGCTCTCCACAAGCATCATGTAATCGCTGCTCAGCACCTCCAGCATCTCATTGCGGGTGAACCGGGCGATCGAAGCCAGCGTGAACATGCCAAGCGCCACACTGGGCATGATGCTGGATTCAAACGGGTTTTTGAGATTGTAGAGCATGGGCAGCCATGCCAGCTTGAACCCCAGTGTGTAGCTCAGGCCCAGCGCGAACACATAGCTGGGCACGGCCACGCCCAGCACTGAGATCACGGTGCTGAGG
>JAEYYW010000039.1 GCA_023428265.1 Bacillota bacterium
GCGGAGTTGGTCTGCGTGACTTGCGAAACCTGCTCGACGCCATTGTTGATCTGTGCCACCGCCATGGCCTGCTCATTGCTGGCCGAGGCGATGCTGCCGATCAGGTCCGTGGCTTTCTGCACGCCGCCGACGATGCGGCTCAGCGCCTGCGCTGTGTCGTTGGCGATCCGGGTGCCGTACTTCACCTTTTTGATCGATTCCTCAATCAGCTGCGTGGTCTCCTTGGCGGCGTTGGCGCTCCTCTGCGCCAGGCTTCGCACCTCTTCGGCCACCACCGCGAAACCTTTGCCGTGCTGCCCGGCCCGGGCAGCCTCCACTGCCGCGTTCAGCGCCAGCAGATTGGTCTGGAACGCGATTTCGTCTATGACCTTGATGATGCGGGAAATGCTGGTGGAAGACTCGTTGATCTCCGCCATGGCCTTCTGCAGCTGGTCCATGCGGCTGTCGCCATCCAGCGCGTCCTGCTTGGCGGTCTGGGCCAGTTCGCTGGCCTCGCCGGCGCTGAGCGCATTCTGGCGGGTTTGGGCGGCCACCTCCATGAGAGAGGCGGTGAGCTGCTCGGTGGCACTGGCCTGCTCGGTGGCACCCTGGCTCAGCGCCTGGCTGCCGGCCGCCACCTGCCGGGTGCCTGCCGCCACTTGCTCGGCGGCAGTGTTGATGTCGCTCAGCACCGCGCTCATCGCGTCGATGATGGCATTGGTGGATTCCTTGATGCGTACAAAATCCCCCTTATATTGGCCGGTGATCTGCACATCGAAGTGTCCCTCCGACATTTTGCCCAACGTGTCGGTGATGTCGGAAATGTAACCCTGTATGGCGTTGACGCTCTGGTGCAGGTTGTGGCTGATGCCATTGTAAACCTCATAGAGCTCCTGCGTGTCGGAATCCGGCGGGGAAGCCTGCATGTCGCAATAAAGAGTTCCCTCGGCCAATCGCTCCAGGTTGCGCACCAGCTTGTCTGCTTCCGCCTGCTGATAAGAAGCCTGCTTCAGCGCCACTTGTTGCGCAATACGGATCTTGCCGAGCGATCCCTCCACCTCGTCCAGAATGGCGTTTACGCCGGCCAGCATGTGGGCGTATTGCCCCTTGAAGTGGCCGGTGTCTGCCCGCAGTGAGAAGTTGCCGGACGACGAAGCGCGGATGAGCTCCGCAAATTGCCCGGAAAGCTGCCGCTGGGTGCGGATCATGGACTCCAGGCTGATGTTCAGCACATCCTTGTCAGACCGCACTGTCACATTGGCATCCATATCACCGGCCGCGATTTTCTCCGCTGCTTCCGATTGCTGGCGGATCCCCAGGATGATGGATTCCAGCGCCGCGGACATCTGGCCGATCTCATCGCCGGAACGGGTCTGAAATGAAACCTCCACATCACCGGTCGCAAGCCTCCTGGCAGCGGCGGTGATGCCCTGGATGGGCCTGATCACCAGTAGCCGCGCAAACAGGATGGCAATCACCACGCCGATCAGCAATGATGCCACTGTGGCCTGCAGGATTCTGTCGCCCATGCGCATCATCGGCGCCAGCACCTCCTGCTGTGTCACGGCCACAGCCATTGACCAGCCCAACTCCTCCATCCCCGTATAGCCCACGAAGTATGGCGCGCCTGCGTCGGTGAATGTTTCAAAGCCTGCGCCTCCGGCCATCATCTTGCTCTCCACCGCCACAAGCGAGGCCAAGGAGCTGTCCTCCTTCAGCCTTTCGGAGTTGTTGACGGCCTGCTCCACCAGATCCTGCTTCGGATGGGCAATCACGGTGCCGGCCTTGTTGAGCATGAAGGCATAACCGGTTTCCCCATGCTTCACACTGGTGATCAGGTTGCTCAAAAAGCTGTCGTCGGAAGTAGCCAGCAGCACCCCGGTCACCTGGCCCGAAGCGTCCAAAATGGGTGTGGCAATTACCAGCACCATCTTGTGCTCCGCCGTGCTCATCAACGGGTCGGAAATGTTGGTCTTGCCCGACATTGCCTTCTGGAAATACTCACGCTTGGAGATGTCGGTGGAAGTGTCGTTGCTATAAACTGCCTTGCCGTCCGGCCCAGACACACCCATCTTCAGGAACCCCAGGCGCGTCGCCTCTTGCTGCAGCACCGGTTTCTGCACCGCCCAATCCATGCCCATCACATCGGGGCGCACGGCAACGCCCTCTAGCGTGGTGAAGTATTCATGGATCTGGAGCCGGATCTGCTCCGCGCTATCCTCGGCCTTGGTCTGCAGGCTCCGGCGAAGCGAATCCATCACCTCGTTGCTGGCGGTCACATAGGCCAGCGCGCCGATGGCTGCGCTGCAAGCCACAAGCACGGCGGTGATGACCAGTGCGAATTTCGCTGCAATCCGCATTCCTCTTCGTTTGTTCATTCGTTCCACTTTCCCTTTCCGGCGGATGATTTACCGCCCTCACATTTCAACAACCCCATATGTAAGTATTGGCACATAGCCATATTTTGAACAAAACTACCTCTTGCTCACCCAGAGCATCCCCCATGCCATAGACGGGCATGGGGGATGCTGCGATTCTCAATACTTGCCAAACTCACGGTGGCCCACCCTATGTTGGTCTCTTCCATCGCCCACAGGCTGGAACACACCTCTCTGGCCGGAGAGCCTGGACTGCCCCCGCAGTGTGAAGCGGCCCACCATGTCTTTCAGGATCGCCGCCTGGCTGGAAAGCTCCTCGCTGGCAGCAGCACTTTCCTCCGCGGTGGCGGAGTTGGTCTGCGTGACTTGCGAAACCTGCTCGACGCCATTGTTGATCTGTGCCACCGCCATGGCCTGCTCATTGCTGGCCGAGGCGATGCTGCCGATCAGGTCTGTGGCTTTCTGCACGCCGCCGACGATACGGCTCAGCGCCTGCGCTGTGTCGTTGGCGATCCGGGTGCCATACTTCACCTTTTTGATCGATTCCTCAATCAGCTGCGTGGTCTCCTTGGCGGCGTTGGCGCTCCGCTGCGCCAGGCTCCGCACCTCTTCGGCCACCACCGCGAAACCTTTGCCGTGCTGCCCGGCCCGGGCAGCCTCCACCGCCGCGTTCAGCGCCAGCAGATTGGTCTGGAACGCGATCTCATCGATGACCTTGATGATGCGGGAAATGCTGTTTGACGAGTCGTTGATCTCCGCCATGGCTTTCTGCAGCTGGTCCATGCGGCTGTCGCCATCCAGCGCGTCCTGCTTGGCGGTCTGGGCCAGCTCGCTGGCCTCGCCGGCGCTGAGCGCGTTCTGGCGGGTTTGCGCGGCAATTTCGGTCAGAGAGGCGGTGAGCTGCTCGGTGGCGCTGGCCTGCTCGGTCGCACCCTGGCTCAGAGCCTGGCTGCCGGCCGCCACCTGCTGCGTGCCGGAGGCCACCTGTTCGGCGGAATGGTTGATCTCGTTCAGCGTGTCATTGAGGGCCAGCACGATCTTGTTGATCGAGTCTTTCAGCTCCATGAAATCGCCCAGATATTCCCGGTCGATGCCCGTGTCCATGTTGCCGCTTGCCATCTTGCCCAACGTATCGGTGATCTCCTCGATGTAGCTGCGGATTGCTCCAAAGCTGGAGTGGAGATTGTCACAGATTCCGGTGAAAAGCTGATGCAGCGCATCCGTGTCCTGATCGGCCAGAGAAACCTTCATATCGCAGCTCAGATCGCCCGCGGCAAGGCGCTCCAGGTTTTTCATCAGCCTGTCCACATGCAGTGCCTGATACTGCGTCTGTTTGTCCGCAACGCGCTGCGCCTTTCTGATGTCGGTGAGGTCGGTGATTGCTTTCATTGCTCCAACCACATGACCATCCGCATCCAGCACCGGCACACCCACATAGGACAGATCCAGATTCAAACCATTGGGATGGGCGCTGGTTTCATTATGGTTGCTCGCGTTCATCTGCATGGCTTTGGCGCACGCGCAATTGGCGGTGCCGCAGTCGCTGGTCATAAAAAGCTCATGGCACATCATGCCCCGGGCTGTCTCCTGCGATTTGCCGACCATTTGGGCGGCGGCCTGGTTCAGATAGCGTATCCTGTGCTCCCGGTCTATAATCAGCACCGGGGAAGGAATGGCATTGATGTGCCCAACCAGGGTGTCCAGCGTTTTGTTGACGCCATCGATGATGATCTTGAAATCACCCTGGTGGCGGCTGCTATCGGCTCTGATGTGGAGGTCTCCAATCACAGACGCCTCGGCCAGTGCGCGGGCGTCAGAAACCATACCGCGCAGTGTGTTGATCATGCTGCGGAATGCCGAGGCCAGCACGCCCACCTCGTCCTTGGTCTGAATGTCTATTTCAATATCTGTGCGCCCGGACGCCACCTGCCTGGCCGCAGCAAGCAGCCTGCCCATTGGCTTGCTGATGGACCGCGAGCTCAGAAAACCGATGGCGATGGCGGCCAGGAAAGAACCGGCGATAATCGCCCAGAGGATTCCTTCCATTGTATGGACGCTGCTTTCCAGGTTTTCATCCCGCAGCTTGCCATCCCGCTGTTTGCGCGCGACTGCCTCTTCCACGCTGGCATCGGCCTTTGCGGTGATGTCCGCCACCTCGGTGCTGTAAATCAACCTTGCCGCATCTGCGGTTATGCCGGAAAGCGCCAGCCGGGTGATCTTGTCAGCAATGTCATAATAAGTGTTGATGTGTGTGATCAGCTCCAGATGCTGCGCCTTTTCCTCCTCCAGGTGATATGTTTTGCCCAATGCGTCAATCTGTTCATTTAAGTCTATTTTCATTTGTTTGATCTTGTCGGAGTATTCCTGCTGCTTTGCCGGGTCTTCGATCAGCACAATGTCGCGGAGCGTAATCCTGATGTTTCTGAAATGCATGGCAATATTGCCTGCCGTGCCCTGCGCCACCCCATAATCCTGATACAAAACATCGTATTCCTTATGGATGAGATCCATTCGGTCGATGCTGATCACACCCACCGCAAGGGTAAGCAATGCAACGATGAGGAACGCCGCAATCAGACGGAAGGCAATTTTTTGGTTACTGATCCATTTCATGGTTTTGCTCCTTACAAATTTGTGATCGATTCGCCGCATTGAGATTGTGAAGAAATGTCGTTGAACTAATTTGTTAGTGTACTAATTTATAAATTGGTTAGTACATACAAGTTATCCTTTAGGTCATTTCTTTCAAGCTCTATTGTTTTGGTATGTAACAATTTATATATGCCCGGAAGGTAACAAAATGAAACAAGTATTTGTAAACCAACGCAAGATTCGTAATAGAGAACCTCAATATGTGGTATAGGCAGCAGACCATCGCAGCAAGCTTGTGCAAAGAACACGGTTTTCTGTATCGTTGTTAGCAAGTCATACATCTATAGCGTTAAAATTCATCAAAAGCCCCGTGCAGGGCACGGGGCTTTTGATTTGAATATCACATTGTTTGCTAATATTTGCCGAAATCGGACAGACCAATCCGCCGGAGTCTGAACCGGCCCACCATCTCTTTCATCAGTGCGGCTTGGCTGGAAAGCTCCTCACTGGCCGCGGCGCTCTCCTCCGCTGTGGCGGATGTGCTTTGCACCACATGGGCCACCTGCTCGATGCCACGGCTGGCCTGTGACACTGCCGTGGCCTGCTCATTGCTGGCCGCGGCGATGCCAGCCACCAGCTCCGACGCTTTCTCAACACTGCCCATGATGTCGCCGAGAGCCTTTGCGGTCTCCTGCGCCGTGTGCATGCCGGCGCCGGTCTTGGCAACGGTGCTCTCAATCAGCCCGGAGGTCTCTTTTGCGGCTACGGCGCTGCGCTGCGCCAGACTTCTCACTTCTTCAGCCACCACCGCAAAGCCCTTGCCATACTGCCCTGCCCGGGCTGCTTCCACCGCTGCGTTCAGCGCCAGCAGGTTGGTCTGGAATGCGATTTCATCAATCACCTTGATGATTTTTGAGATGCTGGTGGATGCCTCGTTGATCTCATGCATCGACTTCAGCATCTCCTGCATGCACTCGTTGCCGTGTGTGGCATGGTCGCGGGCTTCGGCAGCCAGGCTGCTGGCCCGCCCGGCGTCCAGAGCATTGCGGCGGGTCTGGTTGGCAATTTGCTCCATCGAGGCTGTGAGCTGATCGATGGCGCTGGCTTGCTCCGTCGCCCCCTGCGAAAGGCTCTGCGCACCGCCTGATACCTGCGCGGTGCCGGATGCCACCTGCTCGGCCGCAGTATTGATTTCACTGAACGAGCTGCTCATAACCCCGATGATGGTGTTGATGGACTCCTTCAGCGCAACAAACTCGCCTTTGAACTCTGATATGATTGACACATCCAGACTGCCGGAGGCAACGGCTGAAAGCACAGAGCTGATCTCCGTGATGTAGCCGCGCAGTGATTCGAGGGTGTTGTTGAAATTCTGGTTGATCATTTTGAACACGCCGTAGCTGGGCCCTATGTCTTCCTCCACGGCCGCCACTTCATAGCTGGCATGCAGCGAGCCTGCGGCGAGCTTTTGCAGCCCTTCCAGCAGTTTTGCCACTTCTTTCTGCTGGAACGAAGAGGCCACCTTTGCCTTCTGGTTGATCGCGCTCAGCTCTAGTAGAGGCTTCTCCATTTCATCCAGCAATCCGTTGATGCCTTCCAGAATCGTCCTGTACTGGCCGCTGAATGCGCTCACCTCAGCCCGCCGGCTCAGGTCCCCACCCATTGCGGCGTCTGAAAGGCTGTCGATCTCCGCCATCAGGCGATCCAGCGTGTCTGACACACCAAGGATGCTGCAAGACAGCACATCGGCTTCCGATTTTGGCACAAGGTCAACATTTAGGTCGCCTTGCGCGATTTTTT
>JAEYYW010000103.1 GCA_023428265.1 Bacillota bacterium
ATTTGCAGTTCCATTTTGTGTGTGCTAGACTGCTACTGTCCATCCTTCGTTCCTCCTTTTGATGCTCTCGGTTGGCAGACCTGTTTGCATCTTATCAAAGAGTGCGAAGGATGGCTACGTATAGCTGAAAGCTTTCCTGAACCCCCAGTCGAACTGGGGGTTTTCGTTACACAAAAAGGCCTCCCTGCCGCAGGAGGCAGGGAGGCAAGCGGGAGAGCTTTCACAACCGCCGGTTACTCCCATTGTGTGGAGAAGAATCGCCGGTCGGTGCAGCTTTCGTCAGGAAGCACCACCGGGTATGTCTTCACGCCGGCAGGATCCTGCAAGCCGAATGTGTGCCAGCCATTGGCGCGGGGCGAGCCAAAGCACACCTCCACAGTGCCTTCGGTGACATCAAAGAGCATCGACCACAATGTGCCGAACCAGTCGGAATAGTAGTGGCAGCTCAGGCCTTCCGGCACCGGCGCCGTCAGCAGCGCCCGGAGGGATTCCTTGCTGGCCTTGGGCCGCTGGGCAAACTCCCGCTCAATCCGCTGATATCGCGCCACAGACATCCACATGGGCTTGCTGCCCCGCTCGGCCATGCCGGGCAGCGTGTAGTGGTTGGTGGAAAACAGGTGCTTCTGCTCGCTGTCAGGCCCGATGCGCTTGACGGCGCGGTGGCCGCAGGCGTCCTCGATGAGCGCGGCGTTTCCATGCCGGTCGGTGAGAATCAGATTGTCGTAGAAGCAGGATGGCATCGCGGAGATATGCGCCACGGCCTCTTCCACAGTGGCGCAGCAATCCAGCGCCGCACGGATCGCCGCCCAAAACAGGAAACCGCCGCCGGTGGGCTCCTTGCCCGGCGCCCCGGCAGACATCGTAATGCACAGGCCCTTTTCGTTGATGCCGTCGAAACGGCCGCAGCCCATGATGGAGAAGCCGATGTGGGCATACTTGCCCTTCACACGGGTGGTGATCAGGCAGAGCGCGTCGTCAGTACTCCATTCATAGCTGCGGGCAACCAGCGTGTGGTTCTCCTCCGTCTCGCCTGCCAGCACGGCGATGTGGCTGCAGCAACCCATCGGTGAGTGCCACATCAGGTTCGCGGCAAGCCGGGGCAGCGGCACGCCAAGGCCATCGGCCATGCCCCTGATCTCATCGCCCACGCCGGGGCAATGCCTGTCGTTAAGCTCCATGAGCGCCCGCAGCGCCTCCGGAGCCATATCGGACTGCTCGGGCTTGAGCTCGGTATACATCGCCCGCTCTGCCGCTGAAAAGGTCTTGATGTGCTCACCCAGGGCGAATCCGCACTCGTAGGAGGTTCCTTCCAGCACAATGTGGCGGAAGGCTGCGTTGGGGGTAGAAATCATACTCATACTACATTCACCCTTTCTTGACCACAGGGATCCAGACCTCACAGCGGTACTTGTCGTCCAGCATGTCCCCCTCCAAGTAGACCTCAATCTCCGGGCCGTCAGCATGCTCGAAGTTGGAGGCGGGGAACCACTCACCATAGATCCTGGGCATCAGAGTCTGGATGGAATTGGGCAGGCGGCCCACCGCGTCAAACACCGCCCATGTGAGCGACGGTATGACAAGCTCGGTAACCCCCTCGGACAAGCCGCCTTCCTTCTTCGGCACAGCCACATAATAGTCAAACTCCGAAAGGTCAGGGCTGAAGTTGGTCACCACACTCATCATCACCGGTTCGTCGGCGATGCCGCACAGCGCTTCCACAGTGCCGTCGGCATGGCATTGCGACCAGAACCGGGGGCAGATCTGAAAGTTCTGGCCATCGACCGTGGTCACACGGGTAAACTTCCCCACGACCCGAAACTGCTCTTGCTTCATAATTCTGTAGTCCATGTTGGTTGCTCCTTTCACCGATACGATCAGCCGGAGGCGTGGGATGGACTTCAGCACAACCCCCGGCACGCGCGCCTCCGAGGGTGTGACGCCATGGAACCGCCGGAACGCCCTGGCGAATGCTTCCGGCGTTTCGTAGCCATACTTCAGCGCAATGTCCAGCACCCGGCAGTCGCCGAAGGCAAGATCCTGCGCCGCCAGCGTGAGCCTGCGCCCGCGCACATAGTCAGCCACGGTTGTGCCGCAGAGCATGTAGAACATCCTTTGAAAGTGGAACTTTGATGCATAGGCGAGCCTTGCCGCCTCTTCAATGTCCACGGTGCCCTCCATGCCATTCTCCAGATACTCCAGCGCCCGATTCATGCTGTCAAGCCATTCCATCTGCTGCCTCCCATGGTCATGATGATATCCGATTGCGGGTCGGTTGTCCTGTCTTTTTGTGCGCACATATAGCAGGGTATCCCTCAAGGCCGAGCAAGACCGCACTCTTGAGAGTTGACTGTTGATATACTGGAAAGTGAGGAGAAGCCGGCCATGTGGCGATATCTCATATAGATTATATCAAAAAAGGTAAGCCGACGCGGATCGAAACACTATGTGTATTGGATTCAATGCTATGTTTATGCCAAGAGCCTAAGTAGGTGGGTCGGCAGCACTCTGTAGCCAGCAGGAAGAGGCTCATCATACGGGCAAACAAAAAACCGGGCCTGTGCCCGGCTTTTCATAAAAAGCGGGCCGGGACTGAGCCCGGCCCCTACTGACTACTAACTACTGACTACTGACTACTGATTACGCCATTTCCGGCTCGTCCTTCATCAGATCGGCAAACTCCTCGCCGGAGATCTTTTCCTTTTCGAGCAACCGGTCAATGATCTTCTGCAGCCTGTCCAGGTTGCCGGAGATGATTTCCGTGGCCCTGCGCTCGGCGCTGTCCAGCAGCTTGTGAATCTCGGCGTCAATCTTGGCGGAGAGCTGCTCGGAATACTCACGGGTGCGGCCAAAACTGGCGCCCACGAAGATTTCCTTGTCTTCCGCCAGATAGACCGGGCCCAGCTCGTCGCTCATGCCGTATTCGGTGATCATGCGGCGCGCCAGATCGCTGGCATGCTTCAGATCGCCGGTGGAGCCGGTGGTGATGTCGCCCAGCAGGACACGCTCAGCCACATGGCCGCCCATCGACACGGCGATATCGCCCATCAGCTTGGCCTTGGTGCGGTAGTGGAACTCCTCATTGGGCAGCATCTGCGTGTAGCCGCCGGCCATGCCGCGGGGGATGATCGAAACTTCCTGCACAGGGTCGGTGCCGGGCACCAGGTAAGCCACCAGTGCGTGGCCGGCTTCATGGCAGGCCACCAGCTTTCTGTCCAGCTCGGTCACTTTCCTGCTCTTCTTTTCCGGGCCCATCGCCACGCGGTTGATCGCCTCGGTGATCTCGGCCATCGTGATCGTTTTGCGGTTGCGGCGGGCGGCCAGGATGGCGGCCTCGTTCATCACGTTTTCCAGATCAGCACCGGTGAACATCGGCGTCATCTTCGCGACAACTTCCAGGTTTGTGTCAGGCGCAAGGGGCTTGCCGCGGGAGTGCACCTTCAGCACGGCCTCGCGGCCCTTCACGTCAGGATAGCTGACGGTGACCTGCCGGTCAAAGCGGCCGGGCCGCAGCAGCGCCGGGTCAAGGATATCGGGGCGGTTGGTGGCCGCCAGGATAATGATGCCCTCGTTGATGTTGAAGCCGTCCATCTCCACCAGCAGCTGGTTCAGCGTCTGCTCGCGCTCATCATGGCCGCCGCCCATGCCGGCGCCCCGATGGCGGCCCACGGCATCGATTTCGTCAATGAACACAATGCAGGGTGTGTTGCGTTTGGCGCGCTCAAACAAATCGCGCACGCGGGAGGCACCCACGCCCACATACAGCTCCACAAAGTCGGAGCCGGAGATTGTGAAGAACGGCACCCCTGCCTCACCGGAAACCGCCCTGGCCAGCAGCGTTTTGCCTGTGCCGGGAGGGCCCACGAGCAGCACGCCCTTGGGGATGCGGGCGCCCAGCTCCATAAACTTCTGGGGGTTTTTTAAAAACTCGACGATTTCCGCCAGCTCTTCCTTTTCCTCATCGGCGCCGGCCACATCCACAAACGTGACAGTGCGCTGGTTGCCTTCCACCATCGTCGCGCGGGACTTGCCAAAGCTCATCGCCTTATTGGTGTTTCCCTGCATCTGGCGCATGAACAGGAACCACATCCCGCCGATGATCGCCAGCGTGATGAGATAGGGAAGCACCATCATCACCCAGGATTCCTTGGGCAGCGGCAGATACTTCAGCTCAAACGTCCAGTCGTTCTTGGTGATTTCATCAACCTTTTTGCCGGTCCTGGCGGCATAGATGCCGTTGATATCCTTCTCATAGTCCTTGGGCAGCTGGGTCTTAAAGTCATACGATCTGGGGAATTCCTTATCGCCCACCTTCGTGTCAGACTTCAAGCCCACCAGCATGCTCTCGCCTTCCACGATGTTGACGATCTTGACGCCGTTCTCGGTCACTTTATTCAGAAACTCGCGATAAGAAATATCTTTCATATCGCCTTTGCCGGCGGTCAGGTTCCCACCTACAAACATTGACATCACCACCACGACGGCGATGATGGCAATCAACAAAATCAACCCGCGGGCGAACGTATTCTTCACTATTCAGATCCTCCTGAGACTGTGCTCGCGATGAATAACACCATAGTAAAAAATTATAGCATGCCTAACCATACCACGCAACCAAAACAAACCGCTCTTTGGGTAAAATTAAGGCATTACATCCCAAAATCCCTCCGGTTTTGGGAGTGTTTACACACTATTATAGTATCGACCGGCAGCCAGTTCGGTGAGTTGCGTTACGAAACCGCGCCTGCCCGCCCGGCCAGCGCCGCAAACTCTTCGGCCTTGCCCCGGATCACATCCAGCGATTTGCGCCAGAACGCCCTGTCACGCACATCGATGCCCACAAAAGCGCACACACTGGCAATGTCGCCGCTGCCGGTGGAAGCCAGAAGCCTGTCATAAACCGGCAGGAATGCCTCCCCCTGCTCCTTGTAAAGGCCATAGACACCCAGCCCAAAGAGCAGCCCGAAGGCATAAGGGAAGTTGTAGAAGTTCACCCCCATGTAGTAGTGACCCTTGCAGAGCCACATGTAGGGGTGCAGCAGGTTCTGGTCCAGCCCATCGCCATAGGCGCGGCGCTGTGCGTCCAGCATGATCTCCTTCAGATCCTCTGCGCTCATCGTGCCGGTTTCACGGCGGCGGAACACCTCGGTCTCAAAATAATAGCGGCTCAGGATGTCCACCACCACCTGGGTGCTCTCCATGAGCTCCGATTCCAGCAGGGCCAGCTTCTCACCTTCGTCGGCGGCGCTCTCGATCGCCTTGCCATATAGGAACGTCTCATTGAAGATGGACGCCGTCTCGGCAAGCTGCATCGGGTAGTCGGTGTTGAGCACGCTGGCGCCGTTCATGCAATGGCCGTGATACCCATGGCCCAACTCATGGGCCAGCGTGGAGACAGCGTTGAAGCTGCCGTTGAAGTTGGAGAGGATGCGAGGCTGGCCAATGGCGTGGATGGAGTCGCAGAACGCTCCGCCGGTCTTGCCCTCGCGGGGCTCGGTGTCCAGCCACTGGTTTTCAAAGGCACTGTCAATAAAGTCGGCCATTTTGCCGCTGAAGCCACGGAACGTCTCCACCAGATAGGTCCGTGCCTCTTCCAGCGAATATTTGCCCGAAACGCTGCCCACCGGCGCAAACAGGTCATAAAACGGCAGGCTTTCGTGGCCCAGCAGCCGCGCCTTGGCCTTGAGATAGGCCCGGAAAACCGGCAGGCTCTCCTCCATCGCGCCGATCATCGCGTCCAGTGTGGCGCGGTCCATGCGGGAGGTGAAGAGCGTCTGCTCCAGAGGCGAGGCGAAGCCCCGCATGCGGCACTTGGCGATCACCTCGCCCTTGATGCCATTGAGGCAGGCAGCCACGGCCTTATCCACCTTGGCGTAGCATTTGAGCTCCGCCTCATAGGCCTTGCGGCGCACTTCGGCGCTTTCGTCATAGGCCAGGTTGCGCACCATCGTCAGCGTGAGCGGCTTGGTTTCGCCGCCCATCTCCATCTCGGCGGTCACGGTGCTGGTGAGTGTGTTTTGCAGGTTTGACCATGCCTGAGAGCCGGTGATCTCCATCAGCGACAGCGCCTTTTCCACCTCGGCGGAAAGCATATAACGGGCATAGGCCTGGTTTTCCAGAAGGAAACATTCATATTCCCGCAGCGCCGGCTCCGAAGCGATGATCGCACCGAGCCCGTCGCCCAGGCCGCCCAGGTATTGGCGAAACACCGTGACCGCCTGCACCGACTCGGCGTCTGTGGCCATCAGCCTTTCAATCCAAGCCTGCGCGTCGGGGTTCTCCGCCTCCACCGACTGGCGCAAAAAGCAGTAGGAAGCCAGGCGGCGCAGCACCAGCTGGTACTGCTCCAGCAGTTTCACAACGGCAAGCAGCGCCGCGCAGGAGCTGCCGGTGAGGCCGGCGCATGCCGGGCCCAGTTCTTTCACCAGCCCCTCCAGAGCCTTGCAGTCTGATTGGAATTCGGGGCTCTCAAACGAGGGATAAATGGCGTCCAGGTTCCAGCGCATAAAGGCCTCCTGTTGTATTCCCGGTTGGGTTATTGCAGCAGTATTTTGGCGGCGATGTCCATCGCGGCGTCCGCCTCGGTGTTCCCCTTCTCCAGGCCCCGCAAAAACGGCAGCTCGGCCAAAAGGGGCAGGCCCTCTTCGGCCAGCGCCTCGCGGGCAGCCGCGTCGTCAAACAGAGGCACCTTTTCACCGCAGGAGCACTTGGCATAAGCCATGTTTTGCACCACGCCCATCACCGGCACATCCAATTTGCGGGCCATGTTGAGCGCCTTTTTCACGATCATGGAGACCATCGTGTCGGCCACGCTCACCAGCACCACGCCGGAAACCGGCAGGCTTTGCAGCACCGTGAGCGCCACATCGCCGGTGCCCGGCGGCAGGTCAATCAGCAGCACATCCAGCTTGCCCCAGAACACATCCTTCCAGAACTGCGTCACCACGCCGGTGATCACCGGCCCGCGCCAGATCACCGGTTGGTCTTCGGTTTCCAGCAGCAGGTTCAGGCTCATCACCGGAATGCCGACTTCATCTTCCGGCGGCAGCAGCCCGAACATGCCGTTGTCCACCGTTTTGCCCTGCACGCCCATGAGCCTGGGAATGCTGGGGCCGGTGATGTCGGCATCCATCACGCCCACATTGAGGCCCTGGCGCTTCATGGCCCGGGCCAGCAGCGCCGTGACGGTGGATTTGCCCACGCCGCCCTTGCCGCTCATCACGGCGATCACTTTGCCGATCTGGTTGTGTTCATTATTCTCCACGCCGCAATGCGACTGCTTGTCCGGAGAGCACTTGCCGCTGTTGGCGCATCCTGCACAATTTGACATTGTTTCCTCCCAATTTGTTCCAAGTCGGTATTACTATAAATCCGCCGTTGGTAGTTTGTCAAACGGCCTCGTGGTGTATCCGCGAGCAAGACTATTATTGGCCGGATGGCCTGCCATCACCGCCGGCACTTGCCCACCGGCCCGTTTTTTCAAAACCCTCCAGCCTGCGGTTGGCGGCGTCCACCAGCTCGCGGCCATACCCCAGAAGCTCCAGCAGCCTGATCGCGTTGCGGCTTCGGGAGCGGCCCGGCCGGATCTTGTAATCAAACCGGATCGCGCCATCCTCCACCGTTTCGGTGAAGTGCATATTTTCATACACGCCGTCCAGGATGTGGGTGAGCTCAATATCATGGGTGGCGGCCAGGCACAGGCAGTTTTGCCGGGAGAACTGCAGCAGCGCCTCGCTGGCCGCCGCAATGCGCTCCCCGGTGTTGGTGCCGCGCAGCACCTCATCCACAATGCACAGGCAGGGTGTGCCGCCGCCAAGGCTATCCAGCATGCGTTTCAAGGTCTTGATCTCAGTGATGAAGTAGCTTTCCTCCCGGAAAAGGTCGTCACGCAGCGCCATGGAGGTGAAAACACGAAACAGGCTGCCCCTCCAGGAGGCAGCAGTGACGGTGCATAGGCTCTGGGCCAGCACGGCGTTGAGCGCCACGGCCTTCAAAAAGGTGGATTTGCCTGTGGCGTTGGAGCCGGTAAGCAGCAGGTTGCAGGTGATCTGTACACTGTTGGGCACAGCGCCCTTGAGCAGCGGATGCGTCATGGCGTCAAAGGCAATGCCCGGGCGCTCCGCGCCGGCTTCCAGCGCCGGCTCGCACCACTGCGGCAGGGTGGCGCGCCAGCTCGCCGCGGCGATCAGCGCATCCACCGTGCCCACAAAGCGGCAGGCCTCCAGGATCTCCTCCCGGTGGCGGGCAATCGCCTTTGCCAGCCGGTAGTAGCTGATCAGCTCCATCAGGAAAAACAGCTTGAAATACATCAGCGCGTCGGCAGGGTTATAAGAGCTGCTGTATAGCACCTGCAGGTTGCTTCGCATGATGCCCTTGAGCGGCCGGAGCAGCGATGCAATGCGCTCCGATTCCTCCTGAAGCCCCGGCACACCGGCCTGCGCAATGCGCCGGGCGGTGTTGAGCAGCGGCGGGATCTGCTGTGTGAGGTTGATATAGCTGCCGATGGCGGCGCGGGCGCGCATCGCGATGATCACATTGACGATGGCCAGCAGGATGGCCGGTATCACTGCCGCCACCACACCAAACAGGCTCAGCAGAATGGCCAGCGCAAGCCCGGCGCTCAGCGCCACGGAGCCGGCCAGTCCGGAAGCCCGATACCAGTCGCCGGAAAACAAGCCCCCCAGATCCACGGAGCCGTCGCGCCCCAGGTCATAAAGGATGCCCTTCAGGTGCTCGCGGCCCTTTTCATCCGACTGGCCCCAGGCGACGATCTTCCGCCGCTTTACCAGCTCCGCCGGGTCCGTGAGCGGCGTGCGCAGCATTGCGTAGAGCATGTGGTCGCCGGCGTCGGTCAACGTGTGGTTGGCGCGCTCATAAAGCTTGTCCATGTCCAGGTCGTTCCAGGTGGTATTGTCCACAGCAAACTCGCCGGCCAGCAGCGAAGCCTGGTTTCGGATGTGAATCAGCTCGTTGGGCGTGTATTTCCGGTCAACCGGCTCCCCCCATTGGCGGATGAGCCAGCGGCGGCGCCGCGCCCCCTGATACCTGCGCACAACAAAAGACACAATGATCGCGCCAAGAATCAAGGCGGCGAACAAAAGCACATAATCATAAGTGGATTGCGGCATGGGCGGCCTCCTCTTCTTGCAGATTATAGCACACCGTCGGCAGCCCGCACCGGAAACACTCCAGAACGTCGGAAGAGGCCGCCAAACTGTCGGGTGAGGCCACCGGGCTTGTTGCCCTTGGCGATAACATGGTAAAATATGAATGAATGAAGCTGGGAGAAGTTTCCAGCCATTGGTTTTGAGGGAGGGTCCATGTTCAACACGCTGACCGAAGAGCAGCTGACCAGCAGAGTCGTCAGCCGGGGCGAAGATGTGCGCGGCCCCTATTTCCGCGACCAGACGGCGATCATCCACTCTATGCCGTTCCGGCGCCTGAAGCACAAAACGCAATTCCTGTTTGCGCCGGAGAATGACCATATCTGCACCCGCATCGAGCATGTGATGCATGTGGCCACAATCGCCGCAACGGTGTGCAAAGGCCTCACCCGCAACGGCTGGGATCTGGACGGCGAGCTGGCATATGCCGCCGGCCTGGGTCATGACCTGGGCCACGCACCCTTCGGCCACAGCGGCGAGCGCGAACTGAAGAAAAAATGGAAAGCCTTCCAGCACGAAGCCCACAGCCTGAGGGTGGTGGACTGCCTTGCCAACAACGGCCGGGGCCTGAACCTCACCTTCGGTGTGCGCGACGCGATCCTTTGCCACAACGGCGAGGTGTTTGAGCAATACCTCCAACCTGACGGCCTGCCTCTTGACCCAGTGGAAAAAGCTGCCACCGGTGGCTTTTCCACCCCCGCTGCCTGGGAGGGCTGCGCCGTGCGCTTTGCAGACAAGATTGCGTATCTGGGCCGCGATATTGAGGACGCGCTTCGCGCCAACCTCATTAAGCCGGCGGACATCCCCGCTGGCCTGAACCCCGATCTGGAGCAGATGAACGCGGCGCTCATCAATCTTCTGGTGGTGGATCTGATTGAGAACTCTTTGAAAACCGGCCGTATGGGTTTTTCTGATGAACGGTTTCAGCTGATGCTGACACTCAGAGACTTCAACTATAAGCGCATCTATTACCACCCGCGCCTGGTGCGTTACCAGCAGTATTGCGCCAAGATCATCGACGGCATTTATGAGCACTTCCTGGAGGGCCTGCAAAAGCTGGGGCGCATCCCGGAGGCTTGGGCGCAGGAGGCGCTGCCCTGTGACCGGGCGTTCGGCGATTACCTTGCGCGGATGGCAGCCTTTTATGATGAGGAGAATGCACCCTATAACCGGATCGTGTGCGATTATGTGGCGGGCATGACGGACAATTACGCTTTGAAGTGCAACCACCAACTCACACAGCCCGATCCGATTGAGTTTGAGGGGTAACACAAATCAATAGAACGAGGCAACACTATGAGAATTGGCATCAATCTTAGGTACAATAAGCTTGATTTGTTATTATCAGAATACAATGGATATAGACTTGATCATATTCAGATTGGCCTTCCTGCTGATGTGGTATCTGTTTCATGCGAAGTATCAAACAAAATAAAAGAATTAAGAAGAATGCGGCCAGATATTGATATCAGCTTTCATGCATATCCGTACAATTTGGCTGAGTGCGTTCCACAAGTACAAAAAGCATGGGCTAAAATGGCTACACAAGTAATTCACCTTGCAAACCAAACCGGAGCATTATTCGTAAATTTCCATGCCGGATATGCATTTGATGCAACAAGAAGACTGCGGCACAACGCAATGATGAAAGAGGTTGTTATAGCACTGGAAACTCTTGTAGCTACTGGGGCTCAGAACAATGTAGAAATTCATATTGAAAACGTATATTCTGAGCATAGGAATAGCGACTTTACAAAATTTGGTGATCGATTAACTGACTTTTCAATGTTGTTTGAACAAATTGAATCATCATTTCTTAAGCTATGTTATGATTACGGTCATGGAAATCTAGACGAACACGGAATAGATATCCTTCGTAACAACGTCAACCGGCTGGGTAGTGTACATGCACACGATAATGATCAAGCATCCGACATCCATTGGCCGATCGGTAGCACTAATTTGGGAACAATTGAATGGAATAATGAAATTCAATTCTTAAAGGAAAATAGATTCCAAGGAGCTTTTATACTAGAGAATGACCCAAATGATCAGTTATTGTCTTTACAATTTTTGAGCAAGCAGCACTCATTAATCTCCTAACTCAACCTCAAATCAAACGGAGGTGATACAATGAAACAAATCTCCATTTCAACCTGCTTTGATTATTCCATCCCCTTGCACGAGCAGCTGCCCTTGATCAAGAAGGCCGGGTTTTCACATGTTTCATTGGGTGGCAATTACAACCACAGCGGCATCCTCAACCTCACTTCTGCAAAGCAATTAGGCAATCAACTAGCCTCACATGCCCTGGCGATGGATACCATTCACTGTGTATCGTTGGATATGCCGGATGCTCTGGAAACCACAAAACAGGTAGCAGAAGCCGCCGTGCTGCTTTCCGCGCCGGTGATCGTGCTGCATTGCAGCGCGTTTGACATCAGCCCCGAGCAATATGACCGGCGGCGCAAAGACCTTCTTGCGATGCTCCCGCCTCTGGAGGCAATCGCAAAGGATGCGGGCATCCGCTTCGCGCTGGAAAACGTCATGCCCGGAGTCGCTACGGAGCTGGTAACGGGCGTGCTGGCAGAAGCAAACCCGTTGCACATCGGATTCTGTTATGACTCCTCCCACGATCAGGTGGATGGGCCAAGGCTGTTCACGTTACTGGAGCAATGGAAGCACCGCTTGCTGGCGGTGCATCTGTCGGACAGGATCATGGAGTTTGTGGACCATGTGCTGCCCGGCGAGGGCTTCATAGCCTTTGATGAGGTTTGCGCACTGATCCGGCAATCGGGCTACAAAGCGCCGCTGCTGATGGAAGTGATGATGACGCACTCCAAGTTCAAAGAACCGGCGGTTTTTCTGCGGGAGGCATACCTGCGGGCTGAGGCTTTATACGACAGGATTTATGAGGCAGACACATAACATTCTTTATCCCTTAAACCGACCCATAATGTGCGCCCCTTCGCAAAACGGCATCATCGACGATTGGCCGCAGCGGCACAGCGTCACGCGGTTGCGCACCTCATAAGGCGTGCCGTCGGCGGAGATGATCGGGATGCCGCCACGCACCCACAGCGGCCCCGCGTAGCCGGTGAGCTCGTCGCGGAGGATCCAGATGGAGGGCGGCAGCTCCGGCTCAATCAGCTCGCCGGTCTGCGCGTCGCGCACAACCAGCCGGCCAGCCGGGCAGTTCACCGCGCCTCGGATGGCGAGTTCACGGGCCGAGGGATCGCCGGAGCGCTCAACGAGCGACCAGGTGTCTCCACCCAGATGGCAGAACCGCGCCAGCATGCAGAACTGCTCCACATCCTCCAGGATGAGGCTGGGGCCGCGATACACAGCGGCCAGCTCCGCAAAGGTCTTGCGGCCGGCCCGCTCCCGGCCCACAAAGCCATTATGGCTGTGGGATCCGTCACAATACGGCATGGTCTTGCTTTTGCCGCAGCGGCAAAGCGCGTATGTTTCTCTGGCAGGATATTGTTCATCCAGCCGGTAATCAGTGGCTGTGCCCATGCGGTCGGAAAGCACCGTGCAGCCATAAAGCGGCACGGCACCGGTTACCAGATATGGGCCTCTTTCCACAATCCGGATGCAGGGCGAAAGCGCCGATTTGTCCATCGGCTCCTAACCTCTGGCCTTCGCAGCGATCTTTCCTGCGCCGGCGGGGCTGTCAGGACAGCCGGGCGCAGAAAGGCCGCTGGGCGCAAGAGCCAAAACCGGGGCATCACGCATGCCGCTGCTGGAAAATTTGCCGATCACCATAACTTCCTCCCAAAATTAATCCTCTTCCCCATGCCGTTCCACCGTGAAACGGTAAAGCCTGATGGCCGAATCCCCTGCCTTCCACGCAAAACCCGCCTTGCGGCAGGCAATGTCAAGCTGGCGCTCCACGGTGTCCACCCCGTCCAACGCCGGCAGGAGCAACCCCCGGCGGCCCTGCTTTTCCACAATTACACCGAAGCGGCTGGGATCCAGCTCCTCAGGCGACGCCACCGGCTCAAAAGGGCTCAGCACGTCCACCTTGATCTCAAGAGCCAGCAGCTCATCCTGCCGCACCGGCGGGAAACGGGGGTCTTCGCTGCAGGCGGTCACAGCGTTGCGCACAATCTCCTCGCCCACATGCTGGCACACCGGCACCACCGTGCCCATGCAGCCGCGCAGCTCGCCATCCAGATGCAGTGACACGAACGCGCCGGCCTTGCGTTTCTCCATCCTGAGAGCGTCCAGCTCGTTCAGGCCTTGCCGCAACTCCGCCCACTGGGGCTGCCTTCCCTCGCGCACAAAGCGCTCTAGGGCCGCCCGCGCCAGGCGCACGTAATCGTCTTCACCGCTGCGGGCCTCAGCGGCGCGGGCCTGCTCGGCGCGATCCAGACCATCCAGAAAGCCAGGCGCGTCGCCATCCACCACCGTCAGCAGCGCCGTGAGATACCCCACGCCAAAGGGCCCTTCATAGCTGATCAGCCGGCTTTCCACCGCGCGGCCATCCAGCGCCCCCAGCGCAAAAGCCGCCGGCCGCCAGCCGCACTCACCGGCGCGGCGGGCCAGGCCAGGGTCTATGGCAAGGATGTCTCCGGGCTTGCCGGAAGCGATGGCGCCGGAAATGAGCTTGTCAAACTGCGGCCCTGCCGGGTCAAAGCCATATGGCCCGCTGGACTTGAGCTTGTGAGACATATCGCCGCTGGCCAGCACCAGCACCTTAACCCCAAGGCGGTCCGCCGCACGCGCCAGCGCCTGCCCGGCATGAAACTGCCTGCGCAGCGATTGGCCGCCGGGTGAGATGTGCAGGATCGAATAGTCGGTATAGTGCTTCTCCAGAAAGAGAAGGGGCACCAGCGCTCCATGGTCCAGCACCGGCTCGGCGTTGAGCTTGCGCAGCACCGGCCCGTCCAGCCTTGCCACCGGCAGGCTGTCTCGGCCCCATTCCTCCTCAAAGGCACTCAGCAACGCCCGGTGCACAGGCTTTGTGAGCCCCACCTGCGGCGCGCGGAAACGCTCCATTGTGCCGGACAGCACGGCGGCGTCTGTCACAGCGATCACGTCGGAAAACGCCGGCCCGTGGGGCGTCACCACCGCAATGACTTCCGGCTTGCATTCCGCCACCAGCGCGGAGAGACGCTCCATGCCCTCGATTGTGGCGGAGGCAGCCCGCTCCTGGCCCTGACCCACCTCCGGCAGCGCAACAGGCGGGTGGGGATAAAACGCCGCGCCGATGATGCCCATACTTCACTCCTCCTCAAACAAAAAACGAACAGATGGTGTAGAGTTTTCGCACTTTTTATAGAAGACTAACATCAAGTCAGCAAAGTCTTCAGAAAGAATAGTATACTGATTGTAGT
>JAEYYW010000030.1 GCA_023428265.1 Bacillota bacterium
ACCAGGGAGAGAATGCACATCCGACTTTGGCGTCGGCTGCAGCGTCGGCGTCGGTTCGGGCGTGGGCATTGGCGTCGGTTCAGGCGTGGGTTCCATGGTCGGTTCGGGCGTGGGCGAGAGGAATGGAGAGGGAGAAGGCGTGATCTCCAACGCGGTAATCACATCGCAGGCGGAAAGCACAGATAGCAGCATGATGCAGGAGATCGAAAGCAGAGCAATTCGTTTCATAGCATGCACCCGTTTCAAAACTGTCAAGGCTTGATTTTGATTGAAGGATCTCCGATGTAGCAGTAGACATAAGCCGACATTTCATTTTTGGTGGTAATCATGGACAATATCGCGGCGTAAAACTCGGACGCAACGTTTGTCGTTTTTTTGGAAAAGAGAAGGCTTGCCGGCAGTGGTGCGGGTTTCGTGGGGTTGAACCCGGTCTCTCTGGTCGTCGCAATCGCTGCGCAGGCCGATCCGTTTCTCAAATAATCCTGTATGCGTGGCCTGTTCCGTTCTGTTTCGACTTTGAGCGTGGCAAATCCATCCATGAAATAGACACCTGTGGTGAACCCTGGGCCAGGCTCCGGCAGATAGTCATACTCTGCCACAGTGTTGTCATCACAAAGTTTATTTTTATTGGTGTCTCTTTCCCAGATCCTTGTGGTAGTACCGATCGTATAGACGAAATCATAGGATTTTGCTGCTTCACTTTTAAAATTCTCCGGTGTCAATGGATATGTGCTCTCGTACTTCGAATGCAAGACACCTGTTTGAATGAATAGTGTTGTTGATTTGATCCCGATTGAGGAGAGATTCTTTGCCAGGCTATTGCCGTAAAAAGCCCAGTCTGCTGCGCCGGATCCCTTTCGCTCGGGATAGCTGAATATGGTGCTGGTGATCAACGCATTGGGCTGCTGCTTCCGGTTCTGCTCATACTTCACTGTGGCATCCAGCACTGCGGTGATGTCGCCTTTTTCGGAAAATGGAATTCTACCCAGCTTGAAAAGAAGCTTTGGCTTTGCCTTTTTTGCGGCCTTGGCCACTTCGTTCATCTCTCCGGCAAAACCGTCCTTGTCATAATCCCATGCAAAGTCAAATGCATAATACGTATCGGAAGGCGTATTATACGCATTTTTCTTCGGGTTTTGATAGTCATACCAATCATCGAAGTATCTTGTGTTGTGATTGCTTTGATGAGGATATAAATACCGCATCGGAATGATCCCGCCGGTGTGCTGCGGGCAGGCGCGCTTCTCTTCATAGGGCTGGCCGATCAGCAGCACATACTCCAGAGACAGTTCCTTATCCATTTTCTTCAGATATTGCTGGATCGCCACGCTGGCATCGGCTTTTGCGCCGGGCTTGACATCAGCCTCCACGCTTTTAACCGTCACGGTGTAACCGCTCCACTGCTTATAGGCCACGAAATCTGCCAGGCTTGGTTTCTGTGCCTCAGTCTCACAAAGGATGAGATAGTTGCCCGTCGTGCCGGGCAGCTTCTGCATGGGTGCCGGTGTGGGTGTGGGGGTGGGATCGGGCGTGGGCATGGGTGATGGTGTGGGAGAGGGGGAGGCGGTGGGCTCCGGCGTGGGCGGCGTCTGTGTGATTTCCGCCGTTGGCGCGGGGGTCGGTGTGGGGGCCATGGCATCAAGCACATCGCAGGCGGGAAGGAGTGAAAGGATCAAAACAATTGCAAGGGCAAGCAGGCGGTGTTTTTTCATGTGGCAACCTCAGCTTTTACTATCAGCATACTGACATATCTGATGGTAGTTGGCAATTCTTAACAGCGAACGGGGTAATTTTTTAAGAATTTCTTAATGCACTTCACCGCCTCTCTGTAAGATTTCTCGCTTATTATTTTGGCAATTCTACTGCGGTGGGCTTTGTGTTACCATGTAAATACATAGTTACCCCCGGAGGTTTCCATGAAAATACTTGTCTGCGATGACGATCACGAGATCGTGGATGCAATCTCCATCTATCTGAAAAATGAGGGGCATGACCCTTTGAAGGCCCATTCAGGCCTGGAGGCTTTGAAGGTGGTGGAGGAAGGCGGCGTCGGCCTCGTCATTATGGATGTGATGATGCCCGGTATGGATGGAATCCACGCGATGCTGAAGCTGCGCGAGCGCGGCAACATCCCGGTCATCATTCTTTCCGCCAAATCAGAAGACGCAGACAAGGTGTTTGGCCTCAACATGGGCGCCGATGATTATGTGACAAAGCCATTCAACCCGCTGGAGCTGCTGGCCCGTGTGCGGTCCCAGCTGAGGCGCTACACGCAGCTTGGCAGCATCGACCGGAAAACCGGCATCTACCGCACCGGCGGGCTTGTTGTGGATGACACAGGCAAGGAAGTCATGGTGGATGGCGAGCCCATCCGCCTGACGCCGGTGGAATACGGGATCCTGCGGTTGCTGGCACAGAACGCGGGCCGTGTTTTCTCCATTGAGCAAATCTACGAGAGCGTGTGGAACGAGCAGGCATACAGCCCGGAAAACACGGTGGCTGTGCACATCCGCCGCATCCGTGAGAAGATCGAGATTAACCCGAAGGAGCCCAAGTATCTGAAGGTGGTGTGGGGGGTTGGATACAAAGTTGAGAAATATCCGGTATTATAGCGGCTTCAAGCTGCTGGCGGTGTTCCTTTGCGTGCTGGGCGCGGTTGCGGCAGCCATCGGGGCACTCCGCGCCTGGGATTTTCCAATGGGCCTGGCCGGTAAGGACGCCCTGGCACTGCACAGCCTGTGGTGGTTCCTGGGTGGCTTGATGATCGTCCTTCTCAGCCTTGCATGGCTGGCATACACGGCCGGCAGGAGCGTCCGCCGGGAGGGCGTCACGCTGCTTGGTATTGACCGCGTCTATGTGGATGTGAGCCTGTTCCTGGTCTGCTTTGCCTGCGGTTTCTGCGGTTACTTGCTTTATCAGCTGCTGTCCGGCCTGCATTTCGGCACGCTGCAACGCTCCTATCTGGTTTATGCAGGCGGGGCGTCGCTTTCTGCGTGCATCGCCCTGCTGTTTTGTTTTCTGGTGACGAGCCTTTCCCGGCGCATCAAGCGCCGGGAGCTGCTCAAGCATACGCTTATCTTTGTGCTGATCCCCCGCATCTGCCGCTCGGTGCGCAAGGCCTGGGTCCAGAGCCCGCTTGCCGTCCGGTGGTCATTCCTGCTGCTGGCGTATGCCGTTCTCTCAGGCCTGCTCCTGTTTGCTGCCGGCCGGGTTTCTGCTGATCCGGACCGGCTTGCCCCTGCAACTTCCTCCGGAGTGCACGCATTTGTCCTGCTGATGCTGTATGCATTGGTGCAGGTGGCCGCTCTTGTGTATGTCGCAAGGAAAGCCAGGCTGTTGAACGGCATCCTGAGCGGCGTCCAAAAGATTCGGTCCGGTGAGTTCACCCACCGGATGGAGCCCAGGGGAGGCTCGCCGTTTGCAGAGATTGTGCATGCAATAAACAACATTGCCGAGGGTCTCAACGCCGCGTTGGAGGACCGTGTGAAAGCCGAGCGCATGAAGGCGGAGCTTGTCACAAACGTTTCTCATGACCTGAGAACGCCCATGACATCCATCATCACCTACATTGACCTTCTGAAAGCCGAGATACCGGGCGAGGGGAATGCCGCGCAATATATCAGTGTGCTGGAAGCCAAGGCCAAACGGTTGAGAGCTCTTTCGGAAGATCTCTTTGAAGCAGCCAAGGCCGCCAGCGGCAGCATCAAGCCTGCCATCATGAGGCTTGATGTGATCGAGCTGATGTCGCAGGGCCTTGGAGAGCTGGCAGACAAAATCAAGGAATCGGGCCTTGATTTCCGTGTGAGCCTGATTGGTGAGAAGCTCTACATCCAGGCGGACGGGAAGCTGCTGTGGCGTGTTGTTGAAAACCTGCTTTCCAACGTGTTCAAATATACCCTTGAGCGCTCCCGCGTATATGTGAGCGCATACCGATCGCGGGGCCTTGTGCGCATAGAAGTCAAGAATGTCTCCGCCTACGAAATCACCATCCCAGCGGAGGAGCTGACAGAACGTTTCACACGGGGCGACAAATCCCGCGGAAGTGAAGGGTCAGGTTTGGGGCTTGCGATTGCAAAAAGCCTGACGGAGCTGCAGGGCGGCGAGTTCAGAATTGTGGTGGATGGTGACTTGTTCAAGGCAATTGTGGAGTTCAAAGCGGATGCATGAGGCAGGCATGCCGCCCCGCATTGACAGGCGCAATGGTGTTTGCTATACTCGAACCTGTCTCATTGGGCTTACAAGGATGGAGAGATGTCCGAGCGGTTTAAGGAGCCGGTCTTGAAAACCGGTGATCCCGTAAGGGACCGTGGGTTCGAATCCCACTCTCTCCGCCAAATATGAACCCTAATTTTGATACAATGTATCGAAGTTAGGGTTCTTATTTTTTCACCCCCTTGTTGTCAAGAACCCCTTGGCACAAGGGCTTTTTCGGTTTCTTCCACACGATAACAGATAAACGAACGCCCCGGCGGATTGATTTGAGGTGGTTTCCGGCTTGACGCAGAAGTGCGTGAACGAGAACGCTGCCTCGGCTCAAAACCAAGAGGACTACACAAACGACCTCGTCACTCGCTACGAGGTGGCAAAGGCTCGTTACGATGATTTGGTAGAGCAGAAAGCCACAAAGGAATCCAAGGCACGGGCCATTGACCGTTTCCTTGCGGAACTCAATGGCAGAGGCGAACTGCTCACGGAGTTCGACGAGTGTCTTTGGCTAACGGTAGTTGATAGCGTTTTGGTGCAGCGTGACGGCACCCTGACATTCCGCTTTGTGGATGGTACGGAGATTGTGGGGTAAGGGTTCAATAATAGATTCGCATAGGCCATCTACTGTTTGCAGGTGGCCCTTTCTCGTTTCTGTGGCGGAATTTTTCTTAGTTCCGTGGTATTATTAAAGAAACGAATTCTGAAAGAGTCTGACGTTGACAAATCCGAAACTTCGAATTTGTTAATTTGCGTTGCTTGCGGCAACGGCCTGTTTTGGTGTTTGATAGAGATACCAAAACAAAGGAGGCACGGATTATGTTGAATGAAAACATAAAAAATCTAAGGAAATCGAAAGGAATATAACAGGAAGAGCTTGCGATTAAGTTGAATGTGGTAAGGCAGACAGTATCTAAGTGGGAGAATGGATTATCAGTTCCAGATTCCAGTATGCTGATAACTTTGGCTGAAGAACTTGATACTTCAGTAAGCGTCTTGCTTGGAGAAACTGTCGATGAAACTACTCAGGATGACTTAACGACTATTTCAGAGAAATTAGAAGTTATTAATCTACAACTTGCAAAGAAAATTGAGAACAGAATAAAAGCTATTCGCTGGTCGCTTATAGCTTTATGCACGGTTATCATTGCAGTATTTATTGCGTTCGCAGCTATGCATAGTTCTTATTTGAATTGGGATTACAATAACCCAGAATTGGCTGTTGCAGGCACCATATTGCATGGCATTGAGTTTTTATTTATAAGAATTGCACCATTTGCGCTAATTGCGGCAGTAGTTGGTCTTGTACTTACATATAAAAGAAGATAAGTCTCGATTTGCATTGGTGATGAAAAGCCAGACTATCAATAGTCAAGCAGAGTAAGACCAGATAACCTCGAATGAAAAGCAGTCCTTCTTCTTTCAGTAAGTACTAAATAGATTCGATTTCAACTTCACCCCCCTAGTAGAAAAAGTTCACCCCCCTAACAGCAATTTCACCCCCCTATCTCACAGGGGGGGGTGAAGTCCACAAAAATTGCACGCATATTAGAGTCCTTTGCCAAATCAGAACGCATGCATCAATCAAATGCCTGCGTTCTTGTTTTTCACCCAACTGCTGCCTGGTGGCCGATACTATTATGAATTAAGGGGATGCTCATGGATATTGTAATTAAGCCTCTTGCGCCGGAGTTGTCTTCCTACTATTTTGATTTTTTTGAGAACCGTGCTTTTACCGATGATTCCCCTTATCGATGCTATTGACAGCTATATCAAATATCTAAAGAGCAGCACAGGGTTGAGCATGAAAATGCCAGCGGGGCTGATTTTGGCAAGATCGCAAGGCGCATGGCACAGCAACAAATTGATTCAGGCGCGCTTTGCGGATATCTGGCATATGTCGATGGGATAGCTGTGGGTTGGTGCAACGCAAATGACAGGGCAAGCTTTCCCAGTGAACCATACTGCGATGTCCCTTTCCACACACCGACGGCCAAGCGGGAAATTGCTGTTGTGTGTTTTGAAGTGGCTCCTGCGTTTCGAGGCAAGGGCGTTGCCACGGCTCTCTTAAACAGAGTGCTATCCGATGCGAAAGAGAATGGTTATCAGGCGGTTGTAAGTTTCCCTGTGATGCGCAGCGAAAGGTATGAATGGGATTGCACCGGACCAATTCGCCTATACGAAAAGGCCGGGTTTCGCAAAATATCAACACAGGGTGAGAGTGTGATGATGCGAAAGGAACTGGCATAACCATTCAGAATCCAGTGCGCTTTTGCTTGCGGATATCCGAATCATTGAGGGCAGCAACGGGGATGCCCGGAAATTGGGGAGGTTTTTCGCGCAGAGAATTCTTGCCAATAGTAAACTTATGTGAAATGTTCTTGATTTGGGCGCATGAATTTGTTACTCTTATGGAGACTCACTTTGATTTGAACAATTGCACACCGGATGCACAGACGGCTCCTCTTCTGATTTTTGGGCCTTGGTCGGTAACGCATGCATTCGTATTTATTGAATAATACCGGTTACAGTATAGTTTATCCGTTGTTTCTGCGTACCCTCCCACTGGCGTGGTGATGATACGTTCAAACCGGAAGGAAGAGTGAATTCATGTCTTTGATGGAACAGATCGAACAGGCCGAACTGCAGGCCGAGCAGATCCGCCGCCAGGCTCAGGCCGAGGCCGCGGAGCTTTTGCATCGCCAGCAGGACGCCGCCCACGCCCAGGCAGACCGGCGCGTGGCCGAGGCAAGGGAGCAGGCGCGGCAGGCCGTGCAGGCTGCCCGTGAGGAAGCAAGGCTCCAGGCAGACGCTCTGCTCAGCCAATGGCAGGCGGAGCACGCCGCACTTGCGGCGCAAGCCCGGACCAGGCTGCCGAAGGCTGTGCAGACGATCGTGGAAAGGGTGTTGGGCTGAATGCTGGTACCCATGCGCAAGGCCACGCTGATCGCTCTGCAAAGGGATAGGGACGCCCTGTTGCTGGCGCTGCAGCGCTGCGGCGAGTTCATGGCCATTGAAACCGAAGCCGGTTCCCCGGCCAGGGCCGGGCAGGATGGAGAGGTGCAGCGCATCGGCGCGGCCATCCAGTTCTTGGAATCGAAAAAGAAGAAAAAACTGCTGTTTGCCTCCAGGGCCAGTATTGCTTTTGACGACCTTGCGCAGGAGCGCCGGGAAGCGGAAGCGCTGGCGGAGGAAGTGGAGCGGCTGCGCGGCAAGATCCAGGCAGCCCGCGCCGAGGCCGCTGCGCTGCAGGCCCAGGCCCAGGCACTGAAGAGCTGGGATGGCCTTGCCGTGGAGATTGAGCGGATCGGCCCCACCGCGAGCAGCCGGAGCTATGCCGGCTTTGTGGCGCCGCAAAACGCCGGGCTCCTGCGGGAGGAGGCGGAAGCGGCCGGCGCGATGGTGCAGGTGCTGGGCAACGGGCCGGAGGGCACCGCTGTCTATTTGCTGTGCCACGCCAAAGATGACGCTGCCGTCACCGGCGCGCTGAAGGCGGCGGGCTTTGCCCAAGCATCGTTCCCGCTGGTGCGGGGCACGCCGGAGACAGCGATCGCCCAACTGCACCAATCGGCGGAGGAAGCGCTGGAGGGCGCCGAGGAGTTGGAGGAGCATGTGCTGGAGCTGCTGGGCCGGCAGGATGAGCTGAAGGCGCTCTATGAGCAGCGCAGCGCCCGGCTGCAGCGTGATGCCGTGCAGGCGCAGACCACCCGCGAGGTTTTCTTCCTGCAGGGCTGGGTGCGCTCCGACCGCCAGAAACAGGTGCAGGAGGTTCTGGAAACTGCCGGCGTGGTGTTTGACTTGCAGTTTGAGGATCCGGCCCCCGACGAGCAGCCGCCCACCGTGGTGCAAAACGGCCCGCTGGTGCGGCCCTTTGAAGCAGTTACCGACCTGTATTCCCGCCCAAGCCCCTTTGGCTACGACCCCAACGCCATTATGGCGCTGTTCTATTTCATTTTCTTCGGCATGATGATGTCTGACGCCGGCTATGGTTTGGTCACCACGGCGCTGCTGCTGGCCGCCCAATGGATCATGAAGCCCCGGGGCACCACCGGGAAGCTGGTCAGCGTGCTGCTGTTCGGCTCCATCTCCACGGTGCTGTGGGGGTTTTCGTTCGGCGGCCTGTTTGGAATCTCACTGCCGCCGCTGCTGTTCAACCCCATGGAGGAGCCCCTCAAGATGCTGCTGCTGTGCTACGGCATGGGCCTGGCCCATCTGTTCACCGGCATGGCGATCAAGATGGTGCTGCTATTTCGCGCCGGCGACTGGCAGGGCGCGCTGTTTGACCAATTGAGCTGGATCGTGCTGATCGTGGGCTGCCTGCTGCTGGCGCTGCCCGCCACTTCGGGCGTGGGCATGGTGCTGGCCATCATCGGCGCGGTCACAATCCTGCTGATGGCTGGCCGCTCAAAGAAGAATTTCTTCAGCCGCCTCACCGGCGGGCTTGGCGCGCTTTATGGCATCACCAGCTATCTGAGCGACGTGCTGTCTTATTCGCGCATCTTTGCGCTGGGCCTGGCCACGGGCGTGATCGGCATGGTGATCAACACCATCGCCGGCATGCTCACGCAGGGCAGCGGGCTGCTGGGAGCGCTGGGGTTTGTGGGCGCGGTCTTTGTGCTGATCGGCGGCCACATCTTCAACATCGTCATCAATATGCTGGGAGCCTTCGTGCATACGGCGCGGCTGCAATACATCGAGTTCTTCGGCAAGTTTTATGAGCCCGGCGGCTATGAGTTCAAGCCGCTGGCCGTACGGCCGACCTATCTGGATGTCACCGGCCGCGCGGCGGAGTCTCCGGCAAAGGATCACTGATAAAAAACACACCCAACCGAAAAAGGAGGACCCCATTATGTTCACAATCGGTCATGCCCTGGCGCTGCTTGGCGCCGCTCTCGCCGCCGGATTGGCCGGCATCGGCTCGGCAAAAGGCGTTGGCCTCGCCGGCGAAGCTGCTGCCGGCGTGGTCAGCGAGGACCCAAACAAGTTCGGCTCCTGCCTTGTGCTGCAGGCACTGCCGGGCACCCAGGGCGTCTATGGCCTTCTGATCGCCTTCATGATCATCATGAACACCGGTCTGCTCGGCGGCGCGCCCAAAGACCTGTCGCTTTTCCAGGGCCTGTCGTTTGTGGCAGCAAGCCTGCCGGTCGCCTTCGGCGGCTATTTCTCCGCCATCGCCCAGGGGCGCACCGCTGCCACCGGCATCGGCCTTGTGGCAAGGCGCCCGGAGGAAGCGGGCAAGGCCATCATCATGGCCGTCATGGTGGAAACCTACGCCGTGCTGGCGCTGCTCATTTCGCTGCTGATGGTCACGGGCATCAAGCTTTAAGAGGCATCAGGCTTGGAAAGGTGGACTACCCTTGAGCGTGGATAAGATCATCGACAGAATCCTGGAGGACGCCCGTGCCGACGCTGCCGCCACGGCGGAAGCTGCGCGGGTCAAGGCCGAAGAGGCCGCCAGGGCCATCGCCGGAGAGGCGGACCGCACCGTGGCCCGCATCACGGCGCAGGCTGAGAGCGATTGCGCTGAAGAACACCGGCGCGGGCGGCTGATCGCCGAGCTGCAGGGCCGCAAAACCGCCCTGGCGCTGCGCCGCCAGGTGCTGGATGAGGCATATGATCAGGCGTTGGCGGCGCTGCTTGCGCAGAAGGGCCCGAAGTGGGAAGCGCTGATCACCTCCGTGGTGCTTGAAGGCGCGCGCACCGGCCTGGAAAAGCTGCGGGTGCCCGCTGCCGACCGCGAGCTATATCTTTCCGGCGGGCTGCTGGAGCGCCTCAACGGTGCGCTCGCGCGCAAGGGCCTGCCGGGCAGGCTCACGCTGGACGATGCCGAGGCGAAAAGCGGTGTGGTCCTGATCGGCGAAACCAGCGACGTGGACGGCTCGCTGGAGGCGCTGCTTAATGATTTCCGCCAGCGCTCCGAGCGGGAGATCGACCTGCTTTTGTATGAAAACGCGGAGGCGGAGTGACAATGACGCAGCGCAGCATCGCCTATGCGGTGGCCCGCGTCCGGGCGCTGGAGCCCCACCTGCTGGATGGGCCGAAGCTGGCACGCCTGAAGGAATCGGGCGCGGCCGAACGCTTCCGGCTTCTGCAGGAGACCGGCTACGGCCAGCGGGCAGAAAGCCTGGAGGCGGCAATTGCCGCCGAGCTTGCCGCCGCCCGAAAGCTCGTCCGCGAGCTTTCGCCTGACACGGACATCACCGGCCTGTTTTTCCTGGAGGCAGACGCCCACAACCTGAAAACGCTTTTGAAATCCCGCCTGCTGGGTGTCGCCCCGCAGGATCTTCTGGAGGGCGGCCTTTTCCCGGTGGACACGCTCATCGAGGCGGTGGAAACCAAGGATTACCGCGCGCTGCCCCCGGCCATCCGGCAGGGGATGGACGCGCTGGAGCGCAAGCTGGCCGCCGGGCCCAACCCGCAGCTTTTGAGCGCCGCGGTGGACCGGGCGGTGTTTGAGCACATCGCCGCGGCGCTGGCTGACGGCAGGCACCCCGAGGTGCAGGCCTGGTTTGCGGCAAAGGCAGATTACCTCAACGCGATGAGCCTTCTGCGCGCCCGGGCGCTGGGCTGGGATGCCGAGCGCCTGGCCAATATGCTGCTGCCCGGCGGCGACATTGCCGCCGCCGACGTGCTGGAGGCCTATGCGCTTTCCGCCGACCAGCTTGCCAAGCGGATGATGCGGGGCCGAAACGGCGCCGCCATTGCCCAGGCGCTGGAGGAATGCATGGCCCAGGCATCCCCCGGGCCTTTGGAGCGGCGCATGGACAGTGCGCTCATGGCCCTGGCCCGTGCCGGAAAGGGCCGCAATTTCTCGCTGGGCCCGCTGGTGGGCTACCTGCTGGGCCGCGAGGCCGAGGCGCGGGCGCTCCGCCTGCTCTTCTCCGGCAGGGGGCCGTTGGAAGACTGGCAGCCGGAGCTGTATTGAGGAAAGGCGGACTGACCGATGAACCAGAAAATCGCCGTTGTCGGCGAGGCGGATTCCATCCTGCTGTTTCGCGCCGTGGGTGTGGAAACCCACTGTGTGCAGGATGGCGCCGCTGCTGAGAAAGCCATTCACCGGCTTGCCCAGGCGGGCTATGCCGTGATCTACATCACCGAATCCATGGCGCAGGCTGCCGCCGAGGCCGTGGCGCGATACCGCGCGGAGCCTTTTCCGGCCATCATCCCCATCCCTGGCAGTGATGGGCCGACCGGCCAGGGCATGAAGGCGATCCGCGCGAGCATTGAAAAAGCCGTAGGCACCGACATCCTGTTCGGCGAAGAAGGGGAACGAGTATGAACGGAATCATTGAGAAAGTATCCGGCCCGCTGATCGTGGCCACGGGCATGGCCGGCGTGCAGATGTACGACGTGGTGCGCGTGAGCCAGAGGCGCCTGATCGGCGAGATCATCGAGCTCAGGGGCGACCGCGCCTCCATCCAGGTCTATGAGGAGACCAGCGGCCTGGGCCCCGGCGAGCCTGTGGAGTCCACCGGGTCGCCGCTCAGCGTGGAGCTGGGGCCGGGGCTCATCGAGAGCATTTTTGACGGCATCCAGCGGCCCCTGGAGGTCATCCGGGAGAAGGCCGGCGACCGCATCACCCGCGGCATCGACGTGCCCAGCATCAACCGGGAGCGGCTGTGGCAGTTTGAGCCCGTTGCCGCGCCGGGCAGCCATGTGGCCGCAGGCGACGTGCTTGGCACGGTGAAGGAAACCGAGGCGGTTATGCACAAGATCATGGTGCCGCCCGGCGTCTCCGGCGAGCTGGAGTGGCTCCATCAGGGCCAAGCCACCGTGACGCAGCCCATCGCCCGGCTTCGCACGGAAAGCGGCGAGATCCGCGAGCTCACGATGATGCAGCGCTGGCCGGTGCGGCGGGGCAGGCCCTATCGCCAGAAGATGGCCCCCGAAGAGCCCATGGTGACCGGCCAGAGGATCATCGACGCGTTCTTCCCCATCGCCAAGGGCGGCGTGGCCGCAGTGCCCGGCCCCTTCGGCTCGGGCAAGACGGTGGTGCAGCACCAGCTGGCCAAATGGGCCGATGCCGACATCATCGTGTATGTGGGCTGCGGCGAGCGCGGCAACGAAATGACCGACGTGCTCATGGAGTTCCCGGAGCTGCACGACCCCCGCACGGGCCTGCCGCTGATGAAGCGCACCGTGCTCATCGCCAACACGTCCGACATGCCGGTGGCAGCCCGCGAGGCGTCCATTTATACCGGAATCACAATTGCAGAATACTTCCGCGACATGGGCTACCATGTGGCGATCATGGCTGACTCCACCTCCCGCTGGGCCGAAGCGCTGCGCGAGATGAGCGGCAGGCTTGAGGAAATGCCCGGTGAGGAGGGGTACCCCGCCTATCTCGGGTCCCGCATCGCGGAGTTTTACGAGCGGGCCGGCAAGGTGCAGTGCCTGGGCAACGACAGCCGCGTGGGCGCCATCACCGCCATCGGCGCTGTTTCACCGCCCGGAGGCGATATCTCCGAGCCGGTTGCCCAAAGCACGCTTCGCATTGTGAAGGTGTTCTGGGGGCTTTCGGCCAGCCTGGCTTATCGCCGCCACTTCCCGGCCATTGACTGGCTGCAGAGCTATTCGCTGTATAGCGACCGACTGAGCGGCCACTACGCCGCCGAAGTCGCCGAAGACTGGCAAAGCCTGGTGGCTGACGGCATGCGGATGCTGCAGGACGAGTCGGAGCTCAACGAAATCGTGCGCCTGGTGGGTGTGGACGCCTTGAGTTTCAAAGACAGGCTCACGCTGGAGGCTGCCAGAGTGCTCCGCGAAGACTTCCTGCACCAGAATGCTTTCCATGAGGTGGACACCTATACGTCACCGGCCAAGCAATACGGCATGCTTAAAACGATCCTGCTCTGGCACAAGTTGGGGTCCGCCGCCCTGGAGGAAGGCGCGGCCTTCTCCAAGCTTTCTTCACTGCCGGTGCTGGAAGACATCGGCCGCATGAAGTATGTGCCCGAGGAGGAGTTCGCGCCGCGGCTGGAGGCCATCCAAAGCCAGCTGCGCGGGCAGGTGGGCGCGCTCACAGAGGAGGACGGCAGCCATGCATAAGGAGTATAAGACGATCCGGGAGGTTGTGGGCCCGCTGATGCTCGTGGAGCAGGTGGAGGGCGTGAAATACAACGAGCTGGTGGAGATCCGCCAGGCCAACGGCGAGCTCCGCAGCGGCCGCGTGCTGCAGATTGACGGCGACCGCGCGCTGGTGCAGCTGTTTGAAGGCTCCCAGGGCCTGAAGATTGCCGACGCGAAGGCGCGCTTTTTGGGCCGCAGCATCGAGCTGCCGGTGTCTCAGGACATTCTGGGCCGCGTGTTTGACGGCATGGGCCGGCCCATTGACGGCGGCTGCGAGATCATCGCCGAAAAGCGCCTGGATATCAACGGCGAGCCGCTGAACCCGGCCTCCCGCGACTATCCCGCCGAGTTCATCCAGACAGGCGTTTCGGCCATCGACGGCTTGAACACACTGGTGCGCGGCCAGAAGCTGCCGGTTTTCTCCGGCTCCGGTCTGCCCCACGCCCAGCTGGCCGCCCAGATCGCCAGGCAGGCCCGCGTGCTGGGTGCCGATGAAAACTTCGCCGTGGTATTTGCCGCCATCGGTATCACCTTTGAGGAGTCCGACTTCTTCATCCGCGATTTCCAGCGCACCGGCGCCATTGAGCGGGCTGTGATGTTCATCAACCTGGCCAACGACCCGGCTGTCGAGCGCATCGCGACACCTCGCATGGCGATCACCGCCGCCGAATACCTGGCCTATGAAAAGGGAATGCATGTGCTGGTCATCCTGACCGACATCACCAACTATGCCGAGGCGCTGCGAGAGGTGTCCGCCGCCCGCAAGGAAGTGCCCGGTCGCCGCGGCTACCCCGGCTATCTCTACACCGACCTGGCCACGCTGTATGAGCGTGCCGGCCGCATCAAGGGCCGCCGGGGCTCCATCACGCAGATCCCGATCCTCAGCATGCCGGAGGATGACAAGACGCATCCGATCCCCGATCTCACCGGCTACATCACCGAGGGGCAGATCATTTTGAGCCGCGAGCTACACCGCAAGGGCGTCACGCCGCCCATCGACGTGCTGCCCTCCCTGAGCCGTCTGAAAGACAAGGGCATCGGCGCAGGCAAGACCCGCGAGGATCACGCCGACACGATGAACCAGCTCTTTGCGGCCTATGCCCGCGGCAAGGAAGCCAAGGAGCTGGCGGTGATCCTGGGCGAGGCGGCCCTGAGCGCCATCGACAAGCTCTACGCCAAGTTTGCCGACGCCTTTGAAAAGGAATATGTATCGCAGGGTTACGAGACCAACCGCACCATCGCAGAGACGCTGGATCTGGGCTGGAAGCTGCTGCGCATCCTGCCCCGCAGCGAGCTTAAGCGCATCCGCGAGGCCTGGCTGGATAAGTATTACGACCCGAAGGAGGCCTGAGCATGGCCGCTCCTTTGAACCCCACGCGCATGGAGCTCACCCGCCTGAAAAAAAGGCTGGCCACCGCTGTGCGCGGCCACAAGCTACTGAAAGACAAGCGCGATGAAATGGTGCGCCGCTTCATGCAGCTCATCCGCCGCAATGTGGAGCTGCGCCGCGAGGTGGAGCTTGCCCTGGGTGTGGCCTTCGGCAGCTTTGCGGTCGCCCGCGCCAAGATGGGCGAAGAGGCGCTGGCCGAGGCGATGCTCTATCCGGCCCGCGAGGCGGCCATCGAGGTGTCTTCGCAAAACATCATGAGTGTGGATGTGCCGGTGATTCGCTTTGCCGGCGATCTGGACACGCAGGCAGATCTGCCCTACGGCTTTGCCTTCACGGCCTTTGAACTGGACCGGTCGGTGATGGAGCTTTCGGCGGTGCTGCCTGCGCTGCTGGAGCTGGCCAGTGTGGAAAAAACCTGCAGCCGCCTCGCCGATGAAATTGAGAAAACCCGCCGCAGGGTGAACGCGCTGGAATATGTGCTGATCCCGGAGATGCAGCAGAGCGTGCGCTATATCACGATGAAGCTGGATGAAAACGAGCGCGGAAACCTGAGCCGTCTGATGAAGATGAAGCAACTGATGGCCCAGCAGGAAGAGCGGAGCTGAATCATCGAAAGTTTGTACAACAGAAGCTTGCCATGCGTCAATGGCAAGCTTTTTTCATGAATGTTCATGATATGATAAAGCAACAAATCCGAAATGCGAGGTAGAAACGAATGATAGAAGATAAGGATTGCCGGAGCAATGTGAAGGTGCTGGAATCTTTTTATGCCGCATTCTCAAATGAAGACTATGGTCCCTATGTTGCGTCATATTTGTCTAAGGATGTCATCTGGCATATTGCCGGCAACAATCCGCTTGCAGGTGATGTTTTCGGCGCGGATGCGGTTTTGGAGCGCATGAAGGATTTTAGCAGTTGCAGCAGGCAAACATTAAACCTGAAAACCTCTGTTACTGCCACAGCAACCCATGGAATAGCAATTCATGAAGCAACGGCACAAAACGGAGGCTTTGATTATTCGGCGCATGAAATTGATGTGTTCCACATTCAGAATGGGTTGATCACGGAGTTCTGGTCCTTCTCGGAAGACCAAAAAGCCACAGACAGGATGTGGGCATAAGGCTCATGTATGCGTGCCGCGCGCTTCCTTATAATTCTGATCAGGACTTTTATCATAGAAATATTTCCATTTTATTGTCTCTTGCATTTCGGGAATTGTGTGGTATACTACAATTCCACTGCGAAACACGGCAGGAAAAAGTGTATGGGAGGAACGAGATCAAAACAACGAAAAATACCAGTTGATTTTGACTCGAAAATCTGATAATATACTAATTCCACGGCCAAGCAACGCAGGCCGACGCACCTTGAAAACTGCATAGCACTGATATGAACAGTCAAGACGGAAAGTAACGCGATTCATTTGAGAATCAGATCCTTTAGGGATTTGAGTTAGGATTTGAACATGAGAGTT
>JAEYYW010000042.1 GCA_023428265.1 Bacillota bacterium
CAGGATCAAACTCTCATGTTCAAATCCTAACTCAAATCCCTAAAGGATCTGATTCTCAAATGAATCGCGTTACTTTCCGTCTTGACTGTTCATATCAGTGCTATGCAGTTTTCAAGGTGCGTCGGCCGCCTTTCGGCTGCTTGCCTCACGAGGCGAAGCTTTTATATGATATCAAGTCTTTGTTGGATTGTCAACTGGAACTTTTTATTTATTTCAATTCCCGATTGACTTTCCGTTTGACCGATGCGCCGTTTTCCGGGCGCAAGACGGAATTATACACACATCAACACAACATTGCAAGATGAAAATTCTGAAAAAATGCCATAATTCGCCAAACAGATATTTGAACTCTATTATAGCTATGTATATGGCTCTACCATATTGTTTTGATGCAATCAGATACAGAGTGACATTTACTTAGGCCACAATGCGTCTAGAGCGAAACCATAACAATTTCTCTATCAGGGTTCAGATAGATTTTGCACCGGATCAAGTCTGAAGGCACAATAAAAGGAACCTGGCAGATGGAGATCTTTGTGCCGTTGAATAACTCTCTACGGCAAACAAACTGGCTGGCCATATTTCCTCTTGCGGCAGACGCAAGCTCCGCCTGCTCTGCGGACAACTCCGCAGATGCACGCTCATGACTTTCCATCGTGGCGATTGCCTTTTCCAGCACTGCGATTTTATTGGCCGGCAGTTTTCCGGCATCGTGTACGGGCTTGAGCATGCGGATGATCTGGCTAAGCTTCATGGATTCCTGCTCCAAGGCGCGGGCACGCTCCTTTGTTTGCCTGAGCCGGTCCATCACCGTTGGGTCAATGCCAAGATCCAAAGAGGTGACCACACCGCTGGCTGTGCCCACGGTGAGCGCCTTCACATCGCCGCCGACCACATAGTTGCCGCCGATGATTGCGCCGCGCCGGCCTTCCGCAAGCAAATTGCCGCCGCAACGCACCTGGGAGTGCATCAGTACATCGGCTGAAACATCGCCCCGCGCCGTCACTTCAGCATTTTCCACAAACAGCGCTTTGAAATTTCCGCCGCAAACAGCTCTTCCGCGGCCTTGCCCCACCAGACCGGCCACGATTTTGATGTCGCCGCCGGCTTCCAGAATCGCGCCTTCCACATTGCCCACAATCGTGATGCTGCCGCCTGCCTTGACCAAAAAGCCGGCCTGCACATCTCCGTTGATGACCACGGTGCCGTCAAACACAATATTACCGGTGGCATTGCAGACATTTCCGCTCACGGTGAACACCGTGTTGATATGTACTTTTCCATTAAGAATTTCCACTGAACCGCTGCAGGCGGCCAGCAGCTCCAGCTTATCATCGGAGACTTTTGTATTCTTCCCGATCGGAAGCCCAAAGCTCCGCACCGGATTGGGCACGATTACACGCCCGGTCACCGTCTTGCCCGGCACACCTTTCACCGCGGGCGTGAGCGTCACCAGCTTTTGCCCGGCCTCAACCGCCACCACAAGCCCCAGGTCGCGGTAATCCACTGTGCCGTCTTTCCGCTCGCGGGGTTTGGTCTCACGCTCCAGGGCAAAGTGATATGTCAGGCTGGCATCGACGCCCTGCACCGGTTTCGTGCCCTGCGCAACCTGCACCATCTCGTTATACCGCGGCTTTTCAGCCAACTCCCGCAAGATATCATAATTCACCCCAAACACAACGCGGCGCTTCTCCATCTCTGCCAGCAGCTGCTGCAAAGGCAGATCTTTCCCGCCGTTTTTGGGAGGCCGGATGCCAAGATAAGCCGACTGCTCATCATCGGAGACAATGATGTCGGCTTCCGCATCCACTGGCGGCAGATATTCATTGGCAACCGATCTTCCTGCTTGATCCGGCACTGACCTTTCTTCCATAACAACTCCAATCCGATACTGGCGAACGCTCCGCCAACATGCATCAGTACTGATACCTGGCAGCCCCGGCTGATGCAGCCAGGAATTGAAGTGACTTGAATACAACTAACAATTACCCAAAAACAAAGAGCATCAAACGTTTATTCCATCGCAAGCTGTTTGATTCCAATAAACATGCTTCATTTCGGCGCGCAGCCACTATCAACGGTCAGACTTGTCTCCGGGCAGAGGCGGGAAGGTAATCGAATACAGCGCGTTTTGCTCCGGCAGGAAGGCATGGGAAAAATTGGAGTAAAATGTGTTTTCCGCCAAGAAAACAATGCCTCCGGTCAATCCGGCCCAGGTGCAGCTGGTCATTGTGCCGGATAAATCATATTTGGAATATTTCCCGTTGTGGATCTGAAAGAGGCCCGCCGGTTTCCAGTTCACAAACCAATAACGCTCCTCATCTGTGCTCAGGCTGAAGGTTCCTTCCTGCGCGGCATCTCCGGCGCTGACCCAAGCCCTGGCTGCTCTGTCGTAATACTTCAGCGTCACGGTGTCCACCCCGGGAAAGCCGGTGCCGCCGGCTGCAACCGGCGCTTCAGCGCCCAGCACGCCGTCGGGCAGACCGCCGGTTTTGGCAAGCAAACGGTAGCCTGTCCCCTGGAATTGATAAAGCTGCCCGGCACCATCCAGCAGGTAAGGATCACAATGGAACTTACCGCCGGGAAACTTCGCCATATCAAGGCGGTTTGACGCCTGGGCCGGTTCGCCCAGGTTGGCCAGGGCAAAATATTCACCTTTGGCATTCTGATAATAGACTGTCGCATAACGCTCCGAAACCCTCACATCAAAGCCCGGGCCGATGCTGCCGATTGCGATCTCCCTGCCGGTGACTGTGTGGCACGCCATCAGGGCTTTGCCATCCAGATAAAAGTAATACGGGCCCAGCATCAAAAAACCCTGGCCATCGGGAAAGCGGACTTTGCTGTTTTCCTGCCTCATCAGGCGGAAGGAGTTGTTCTTGTGATCGTATCGGTAGGCGCTTTCCCATTCCTGCACGTTGTTCTGCTCAATGCCGATGCCCCCCCGGATGCCGAACCACAGGTCTCCGGCTTCATCCAGATACATCCACGAACAGTCCGCGTTGCCAAGAATCCGTTTGGTCACACCGCCAGCAACCAGATATAAATCCTGCGCCCAGCAGTAATATGCCACGTCTCCGCGCTTCACAACTCCGATGCTGCCAAACCGGTCCAGCGTATAGTCTTCCATTTGGGCGATCAATTGCTGGATTGTCATTGCTTTGCCGGTCATTTTTTGAGGCGTTGCGGATGGCGGCGCGGTGGCGGCTGCTGTTTGCGCCGCAGGTGTCAGGCTGGCGGCAACCGTCTCTGTTGACGCGGGCGTTTTTGTGGCCGGAGCCGGTGTGGCTGCCAGCTTCATCGATGCGGTTGGCGTGGCCCGCTCCGATGCCGCCGGGCTTGGCTGCACCGTAATGGCGGCTTGCGCAACGACCCCCGGGGCAGTGCCCGACGCGCTCGGAGGCGCCGCGGAAGCGGTTTCCTCCGCCGCAAACACTGCGGCCGGTGCGGCCTTTCCGCCCAGCGCAAAGAAGACAGCGCTGGCAAGCAGCGCCGTGCTCACGGCCAGAAATCCATATACCAAACTGGACAGCAGGTATTGCCTGCTCCTTTTAGACATGACTGATCTCTCCTGAAATCTATGATACACCTGGTTATATCGTCATTTGTTTATATGCCCATAACTTGAGCCAAACAGTCAAAAATATGTCAAAAGCAACAAGAAGCGCGCCTGCGGCGCGCTTGTGGTGACTTCCGGGCCGCACTGGTTAACGCAAAAGCACCACAGTGACCCCTTCGTTGTTGGCAATCCGCCCCTCATATGGCGCCAACGCCGGGCACTGGGCCAGCAAGTCCCTCTTGCGCCAGTGCCACTGCTCGCCGGGCACGGCCTCACGCACCGCCGATGCCAGGCTGCCGTCTGCGAGCGCGGTGCGCACTGCCATGCGGATCACACCTCCAACGCCGGAAGAACCATAACCGTGGATCAGGATCGCTGCGCGGATCCCTCTTCTCGGGCAAGCCATCAGTGTGTTTTTCATATTCGCCACAGCGATATCAGCCGTGGGGCGTCCGGTTTCCAGGTTGATCTCAAGCACTTTGGCGGGCATATCGGTCTCCATCGTTGTTTTCTGGTATTTTACATCAAGACTCGCCCGGTTGCATCTTGATCTGGAAAAAAGCACCGCCGGGGGGCCAATGTTTTCATCGATATGAAAATCATGTATAATGATATGTCAAGCAACACCGCAGTGGCCCGGTGCGTTTCGCGCACGCGGCGGCACGCAATAATAGAGTAACAGTGTTTTCACCAAGGAAGGAACCCAAAGCATGAAATGCCCGGTTTGCGGCACAGAGAATAAATCCACCAACAAGGCTTGCTTCAAGTGCACCCACCTGCTGGATGACAGCGGTGTGCGGCCCATGGGCAACGTCAACTCGCTGTGGTATAACAAACCCAGTGAGAAAAACAAACCGAAAGGCCCGCCGCCCTTCTGGGGCGACACCCACGGAAAGCCGACCTATGAGGACAAAAGCGAATTCATCGTGCTGCATGACGAATCCTCCACAGACAATGCAGCCCAGGACCTGGTGGACAGCGGCGCACCGGTGCCGGACAACCGCACAAAACTCTCCCGCATGGCCGGACGCCGCGAAGTGGATGTGGTGGTGCCAGCCCGGTCCAAGCCGCGGCAAGAGCGCCCCATCAGGCGGCAGTCTGTCCGCATCCGCTGGCCGCGGCTGATCGTCTCCACGTTGGTGATCATCACCTTGTTCGTGGGGGTGGGTTATGGAATCTTCCAGCTGTATCAGCTGGTCGCCGGCGCGGTTTCAGACATTGCAAACACAAAAGGAGACAGCGCCTTTCAAGACCCGGAAGTGGAAAAGGTGATGATCGACGGGGAATCCTGGCATCGCATCACATTCTTCGGCAAGGACGGAGAAATGGTGCTGGTGACAGACCCGAAGCGCCAGCTGCCCATCAAAAACGGCAAGGCCGAGCTGCTGCTGAATGACCTGGGTTACATCACCGACGAGTCGCAGGACAAGGTGACCGTGTCGCTGGAGGCAATCATTGTCTCGCCGGACAATACAGAGCGCAAGGTCACCATCAACGAGTATTACATTGAGGTTCCTTTGGCCCCGCTGAAGATCATCGCGCCCAAGGAGCAGAACTCCACCACCGACCAGGACAACACAACCGTGAAGATCAAGGTGCTGCCCAACAGCACCCGTGTGCTGATCGGCAACACCAACGTGACGGACAACATCAACAGCGAGGGGCTGGTGTCCGCTTCGGTTGATGTGGAGCCCAGCGGGATCAACACGGTTCTGATCACCGTGGAGGCGCCCAAACACCGCAAAAACGTGTATGAGCTCAAAATAAACCGCCCGATCATGGATGTGCCGATCGAGCTTTCCGAGACCACAACCGACGGCACCTACGCAAAAATTTCCGGAAGCACCGTGGCGGGGGCAACCATCACAAC
>JAEYYW010000059.1 GCA_023428265.1 Bacillota bacterium
CCACAGATACGCCGCAATAAGAAACATGTGACAAAGCGCGAGCCGCAACCTGCGGCTCGCGCTTGCTGCTTTCCATGAATAGCCAGGCACGCAAACGGAGCGCCATGGCAATCATAAATCCGCGGCATCGTTGGCAAACTACAGGCGGTGAGCAGAATGGACCAATTTGTGCCCGACCGTGTGTTTTATGAGCTTCCCATCGTCAATTATCCGCTGGGTCAGGAACTGCTGGACCGTTACCGGGCCATGGGTGTATCCCTCACGCCCATCGAGTCGCACAACAAGATCCCGGAGCTCCGCGCAAGGCCAGAGGGGGATTTCGGCGCGATGAAGCGCCATTTGGTGCTGGGCGTGCGCAAGTCGCTGACCCACCAGCCCAACCACAAAACCAGCGATTTCCTTGTGCCGTGGACCAGCTCCGGCTGCTCGGCCATGTGCATGTATTGCTACCTGGTGTGCACCTATTTCACCAGTGCTTACCTGCGGGTGTTTGTGAACCGCGAGGCAATGATGGAAAAGCTGCTCCGCACGGCGAAGAAAGCCGATCACGACCTGGTGTTTGAAATCGGCAGCAACAGCGACCTGGTGCTGGAAAACTCAGTGACCGGCAATCTTGCCTGGACCATCGAGACGTTTGCGCCCTCACCCCGGGGCAGGCTCACACTGCCGACCAAATTTGACATGGTGGACGGGCTTCTGAACCTGCAGCACGGCGGGCGCACGACGGTGCGCATGAGCCTGAACCCCGAAGAAGTGATCCGCCATGTGGAGTTTGGCACATCCAGGCTGCCCGGCAGGCTTGAGGCGATGCGGAAGTTCTATGAAGCCGGCTACCCCGTAGGCATCCTGGTGGCGCCGCTGATCCTGCTGGAAGGCTGGCAGGAACTCTATGACAGGCTTTTCCGGCGGATGGCAGACGAACTGCCGCGGGCGCTCCTGGACGACGCGGTGTTTGAGCTGATCTATATGACCTATGGCTACGCGCACAAGCAGATCAACCCAAAGGCCTTTCCCAACGCGGCGGAACCATTTCGCGAGGGGCTGATGTCGCCCTGCGGCCGGGGCCGCTTCGGGTATAAAAAAGAAGTGAAAGAGGAGGCGTCACAGTTCTTCCGGGAAAGGCTGAACCACTACTTCCCGGCAAGCGAGATCGCCTATATCGTGTGAAAACAACGGGCCGGCCATGTATCAGGGAGCCTGCCATGGACACACTAAAATTATTATCTACAGGGAGTGACTCATTTGGCAAGAGTGAACTGCTGCTCCTGCAACAAGCCCGGCGAGATCCGGGAAATGTCCACCTGCCCGTCTTGCGGGCAGCCGCTTTGTTATGATTGCGAGCGCCGTTACGATGGGTATTGCGCCAACTGCCTCAATTCGGAAACGGATATGTCGATCCTTTAGGTGTGCGCCGGGTGCTCCAAAACATAATAATCAAGCTCCGCCGCACGGAAAGAAACCATTATCTGAAACCCAACCGCACGATAAAACGCCAGCGCCTCCGGTGTGTTGGTCTCCACAATGGTGGGCAGGCCCTCGCGGGCAGCCTGCTTGACACGGCCCTCCACCAGAGCCGAGGCCAAGCCCCGGCGGCGGAACTCCCGCCGCACACCCAGGCAGGACAGATACAGGAAACGGCCGGGCGCAATGGCGTCTCGCTCGCGGTCGATACGGTCGCTCACCCGTGACAGCTCCCGGTAACCCTCTGCGGTGAGCCCCCGGCGGATGCCCAACCCGCCCATCAGCAGCCACTGCAGCGGCGGGCAGCCGATGCGCCAGGAGGGCAGCCAGAGCGCCACGCCCTCCATGGCCGGGGAAAGGGCCCAGGCCTCGCCGTTGCGGGCGGCCAGGCCGGTGGAAAACCGGAAAACCGGCAGCACCGATTGCAGCCGCGTGGCCGGGTCGGGGCTGATGCGGCAAACAAACGGGTCCTCAAAGAAGGCTTCGGCGAGGGCTCTCGCGGCGGCGTCCACCTGCTTTTTGTCGATGCGGTAAAGCTCCATCTTTCCATTATAGCAGAATGTAAAAGAGGATACAGCAAGGCCCTGTGGAAATCGCAATTTCCCCAGGGCCCCATCATGCAAGCTTGATTATCCAAGATAAGCCTTGCGGATCTCTTCGCTTTCCTTCAGCTCCGCGCTGGGGCCGCTGGCCACTATGCGGCCGGTCTCCAGCACATAGGCCCGGTGGGCGGTGTTCAGCGCCATGTGGGCGTTCTGCTCCACCAGCAGGATTGTGACGCCCTGCTGGTTGATCCAGCGGATGATCGAGAAGATTTCCTGCACCAACATCGGGGCCAGGCCCATGCTGGGCTCATCCATCAGCAGCAGCGTGGGCTCGCTCATCAGCGCGCGGCCAATGGCCAGCATCTGCTGCTCGCCGCCGGAGAGCGTGCCGGCCAGCTGGCGGCTGCGCTCCTTCAGGCGCGGGAAGCGAACCATCACATTGTCCAGATTGTCCTTCATCCTGGCGCGGGTGCGGGGCAAATAGGCGCCCATCTCCAGGTTTTCCTGCACGGTGAGGTTGGCAAACACGCGCCGGCCCTCCGGCACCTGCACCAGGCCCATGTCCACGCGCTTTTCCGCAGAAACCTTATCAAGGTGATTATCCAAAAACTCGATTTTGCCCGCCTGCGTGGCTATGATGCCCGACACACTGTGCAGCGTGGTGGTCTTGCCGGCGCCGTTGGCGCCGATCAACGTCACGATCTCGCCTTTGTTCACCTCAAGGGAAAGGCCGTGCAGCGCCTCGATGTTGCCGTATGAAACCTTCAGACCTTCAATTTTCAGCATCAGGCCTGCACCTCCTCGCCAAGATAGGCCTTGATGACCTGCGGGTTGTTGCGGATCTCCTCCGGCAGGCCCTGGGCGATCAGCTCGCCATAGTCCAGCACCAGAATGCGCTCGCAGATCTTCATCACCAGGCTCATGTCATGCTCAATCAGCAGGATCGTGAGCCCGAAACGGTCGCGGATGAACGTGATCAGGCGGCTCAAGTCCGCCGTCTCCTGCGGGTTCATGCCGGCTGCCGGCTCGTCCAGCAGCAGCACCTGCGGGTTTGCCGCCAGCGCGCGCACGATTTCCAGTTTTCGCTGGTCGCCATAGGGCAGATTGGTGGCCAGCTCGTCGCGCTTGCCGTCCAGGTTGAAAATCTTCAGAAGCTCCATGGCCTCCGCCTCGATGCGGGCCTCTTCCTTCCAGAAAGAGGGAAGCCGCAGCACGGCAGCCAGTGAGTTGTATTTCACCGTGGGGTGAAACGCCACGCGCACGTTGTCGATCACCGTCATGCGCTTGAACAGGCGGATGTTTTGGAAGGTGCGGGTCATGCCAAGGCGGGCGATCTTCCACGCCTTCATGCCGCCAAGCGACCAGCTCTTCCCGTCCGCACCAGTATAGGCGATGGAGCCGGCGGTGGGTGTATAAACGCCGGTGAGCAGGTTGAACACCGTGGTTTTGCCGGCGCCGTTGGGGCCGATCAGGCCCACCAGCTCGCCTTTGTTCAACTGGAGGTTGAAGTTGTTGACGGCCTTCAATCCCCCAAACTGGATGGACATGTTTTTCACATCAAGAATTGCCATTGCCTTCAGCCCCCTTCTTGCGTGCGGCCAGTTTGCCGGCGAGCTTTCGCCGGAGCACCGGATAGTCCTCAACCCACCAGCGCCGGCTGAGCAGCGTGTCGGTGAGCTTCAGCTCCTTGGTGCCGAGCAGCCCCTGTGGCCGGAAGATCATCATCAGGATCAGCAGCAGGGGGTAGATCACAAGGCGGTAATCCATCAGAACGCGCAGCTGCTCCTGCAGCAGCGTGAGCACGAAGCTGGCCGCGACGGTGCCGGTGAGCGAGCCCATGCCGCCGAACACCACGATAATCAGGATGTCCATGGACTTCAGGAAGTTGAAGATGACGGGGCTCAAAAAGCCGTTTTGCATCGCAAACAGGCCGCCGGCCACACCGGCCAGGAAAGTGGAAACTGTAAACGCAAACATCTTGGTGTAAAACGAATTAAGACCGATGGATTCAGCAGCGATCTCATCATCGCGGATCGTCACCAGCGCCCTGCCGTGGGAGGAGGTCATCAGGTGCACCACAGTCAGGATGGCGAGCACCATAAACACAGAGTTTATGACAATGCTGGCCAGCGCCTGGTTGCCGCCGAACCCGGTGAAGCCGGGGATGCCCATGAAGCCCGCGGCACCGCCGGTGATCGAATCCAGGTTGTTGAGCACCACGCGGATGATCTCGCCGAAGCCCAGCGTCACGATGGCCAGGTAGTCGCCTTTCAGCCGCAGCGTCGGGAAGCCGATGACCAGGCCCACCAGGCCGGACAGCACGCCGCCTGCCAGCAGCGCCGGCACCATCGGCACATGCAGGTTCTTCAGAAGGATGGCCGTGCAATAGCCGCCGATGGCCATAAAGCCGGCGTGGCCCAGCACCAGCTGGCCCGTCATGCCGGTGACCAGGTTGACACCCAGCGCCACGATCACATAGATGCACGACAGCGAAAGCAGCGAAGCCATATAGGAATCGATCACTTCCACGCCGATGAGCGCGGTGATGACCGCAAAGAGCGCTATGATAAAGATTGCCTGCTTGATGAGCCTTGTCACGAAGCCGTTTTGTGTTTTCTTCACACCGCCCACCCCCTCACACTTTCTCTCTCATGGGCTTGCCCATGATGCCGGACGGCTTGACAAACAGGATCAGGATCAGGATCGCAAACACGATGCCGTCTGACCACAGGGAGCTGATATAGCCCTTGGTGAAAGACTCCACCAGGCCGATCACAATGCTGCCGATCATCGCGCCGGGGATGCTGCCAATGCCACCCAAAACCGCCGCGATGAAGCACTTGAGGCCGGGCATCATGCCCATATAGGGGTTGATCTGTGGGAACGAGAAGGCATACAGGATGCCAGCCACCGCCGCCAGCCCCGCGCCGATGGCAAACGTGACGCTGATGATGCGATCCACCGAGATGCCCATCAGCCGCGCGGCGCTCATGTCGTAGGACACGGCGCGCATCGCCTTGCCGGTGCGGGTGTGGTTCACGATGTAATTCAGGATCACCATCATCAGGATGGAAACCAGCAGCACCAGGATCTGGATGGGCGTGATGAAAATGCCGGTGGTGGCCTTCAGCCATTCGGACACCGACTGAAACAAGCCCAGCACCTGTTCGGACAGCTGCGGATACTGCTTGGGGTTAGGGCCGATGAAGGGCAGCATTTTGCTGCCGTTTTCAATGAGCATGGAGACGCCGATCGCCGTGATCAGGGCATTGAGCCTGGGGGCGTTGCGTAACGGCTTGTAACAGGTTTTCTCCATCAGCACACCAAACGCGGCGCAGCCGGCCATCGCCACGGCAAAGGCAAGCAGTGCAGCCCACAGGGAGACACCCAGCTGAATCATCACAAAGTAGCCCATATAGGCGCCCAACATCAAAATATCGCCATGGGCGAAGTTAATCAGCTTCACAATGCCGTATACCATTGTGTATCCCAGCGCGATCAACGCGTAGATACACCCCACCGTAATGCCGATCACAAGAAAGTTTACAAAGGATTCCATGCTCTCACCTCATCGAACAATGGAAGCGCGAAACCCGGGTTTCGCGCTTCCGACTGGTAACAATGGTAAGGGTCTGCCGCACCGCCGCAAATCAGGGCGCCACGGTGCCGATATACTTCTCCTTGAGCTTGCCGTCTTCGCCCTTGACCACTTCGATGATCACGGCGGACTTCACGGGGTTGCGGTTTTCATCAAACTTGATGTGGCCGGTCAGATAGTCGCCTTCCACCTTGGCCATGGCGTCACGGACCTTCTGATGATCCATGGAACCGGCGGCTTTGATGGCCTGGGCCACGATGTGCATCGCGTCATAACCCAGAACGGCCAGCGCGTTGGGGCGCTCTTTATAGGCATCCATATACTTGGTCACGAACTCGGCACCCTTGGGATCGGTGGTGTCGGCGGTGAAGTGGTTCAGGTAGTAGGAACCCACAACCTCTTCGCCGGCGTTGTTCACGATTTCATCCCAGCCGTCGCCGCCCATCATCACCACATCGGCCATGCCCAGTGTGCGCACCTGCTTGGCGATCAGAGAAACGGTGGAGTAATAGTCGGGCAGGAACAGCAGCTCGGGGGTGCTGCCCTTGATCTTGGTGAGCTGGGCGGAGAAATCCGTGTCGCCCTTGGTATAGGCTTCCTTGTTGGTGACCGTGCCGCCGGCGGCGGTGAAGGCAGCCTCAAAAGCGTCGGCCAGGCCCTTGGAATAATCATTGGCGTTGTCATACATGATGGCGGCGGTCTTCTTGCCCAGATCCTTGAAGGCATAGTTGGCGCAGCCGGTGCCCTGGAAGGGATCGAGGTAGCAGGTGCGGAAGATGAAATCTCCGGCCTGGGTGACCTTCAGGTTGGTGGAGGACGTGGAAATCATCGGGATCTTGTCTGCCTGGGCCAGGGGGGCCACAGCCAGAGAGCAGTCGGAGGTCAGGCAGCCGATGATGATGTCAACCTTGTTCTGGCTGGTGAGCTTTTTGTATGCCAGCACAGACTTGTCAGACTTGCCTTCATCGTCTTCATAAAGAAACTCGATCTGCTTGCCGTTGATGCCGCCGGCTTTGTTGATCTCATCCACGGCGATCTTGATGGCATTGACTGTGCCCACGCCATACAGCGAAACCGGGCCGGTCATCGGCATAATGGCGCCGATCTTGATGGTTTTGCTTTCAGCTTTGCATCCGCCAAACACAAGACCCATCGAAACAACCAGCAATACGGCCAGCACGACGGTGAGAACGCGTGACTTCTTCATTTCTCCATCTCTCCTTATATACACTTTTGGTGAAGTAACAGCATGCCCCGTGTGAACCGCCATTGCTTCACCAATTGCTAATAAAATTAGCATATGCTCATAACAATGTCAAGAACAAACCATGAACAAAATGAAAGTTTTTTATTTCTCACAATCAAAATATAGCATTCAAGTAGTTAACATAACGACAAATCTGTGATTTCCCGCAAATTTGATTGCGTCAAATTGCAAATTTATGTTTATGCGCCGTTTTTATATTTATGCATTGTTCTTTCCGTATTTGCAAAAGAAATCTATTGCTTATACCAGATATGGTGTTCCACTTGAATCATAAAGGGAGCTGCATTATAATCACTGCATCATGGGAATGCGCGCTGCCACGGTTTTGCGGCGTGGAAAGAGGTCTGAAATGGCAAGGCGGCGGATTGCGGACGCGGTGAAAGCCGGCAAGATACTGGTGAGCGACGGCGCGTGGGGCACCTATCTCATACGGATGGGCCTGCAGCCGGGCCAGTGCCCGGAGCTTTGGAACGCGGAGCGGTTTGATGATGTGAAGAGCATCGCGCAGAGCTATATCGCCGCCGGCGCCGACATGGTGGAGACCAACACCTTCGGCGGCTCAAGCCTGAAGCTTGCGCATTACGGGCTGGCCGGCCGGGCTGCGGAACTGAACGAAGCGGCCGCAAGGGCCTCTCGCACTGCGGCAGGGGAAGACCGCTGGGTGATCGGCAGCGTGGGCCCCACGGGCAAGCTGCTGCTGATGGAGGAAGTGACCGAACAGGAGCTTTACGACTGTTTCAAAGAGCAGGCAGTGGCGCTGGAAAAGGGTGGCGCCGACGCCGTGTGCATCGAGACGATGAGCGACCGGGAGGAAGCCTGCATCGCCATCCGGGCAGCCAAAGAGAATACAAATTTAGAGGTGCTGGCCACCTTCACCTTTGAGAGGACGGTGCGCGGCGATTACCGCACGATGATGGGCCTGGCCCCGGTGCCGGCGGCAGAGGCCGCGCTTGAAGCCGGTGCCGACGTGATCGGCGCCAACTGCGGCAACGGGTTTGAGCGCATGATTGAAATCGTGGGCGAGCTTCGCGCGGCGCTGCCGGGTGTGCCGATCCTGGTGCAGGCCAACGCCGGCCTGCCGGTGACCGTGGGTGGCACCACCACCTTCCCCGAGACGCCGGAAATGATGGCCGCACGCGTGGGCGAGCTGGTCGAAGCCGGCGCCAACATCATCGGCGGCTGCTGCGGCACCACGCCGGAGCACATCCGCGCGATCAAGGCGGCGGTAGAGGCCTATCGATCTTGAGAAACCGGGGAAGCGCGCTTCCATTCATTTACTGCAGATCAAGTGCAAAATGAGCGGACAAAACACAAACAGCCTGAAGGGCGGGCAACCTAACAAAAAGGGCTGTGTCGTGGAAACCGACAGCCATGATGGAAATGGGAACGAAACGGGGGCAGGAAAAATCCTGCCCCCGATTTATTACTTCAGCATCCCGAACGTCTTGCTGACATCCATAGCAAACAGAAGCCCGCGGCCAGGCTCGTCCAGCCCGGTTTCCCGGCGGATGGACTCGATGATGGCCGGTGCGGTGCTGTTTTCCGCAAGGATCAGCACGATCTCTTTCTCCGGCTCCACATCCATCGCAAACAGCTTGGCTGTTTCATGCACACCGGCGCCCCTGGCGTTGATGATCGTAGCGCCCCGGGAGCCGGCGGCTTCGGCGGCCTTCACAACGGTCTCGGCAGACCCGTTTTCCACAATTGTAAATATCGCCTGCATCACGGCTTTATCCTCTCCTTTTTCCGCAGTGTCATCATCCACGCGGCACAGCATGGAGCCCATCACAGTCCGGATATCGATCAGAAACCCGATGCCGTGGTTGGGCTTGGCCATTTCCAGTTCTTCATCAATCTTCTGGATTGCCTGGAGCAGCTTGTCCTCGTTTCCCAGCATCAGCACGATGTCTTTGCGGATGTCGTTGCTGTCCAGCCAGAAGGACTTCACATGCCTGTAGGTGCCCCGGCCCAGGGCAATGGTTCCACCGGACACGCCGTTTTGTCTGGCAACCTTCAACACCTTGCTGCCCCTGCCCCGGTTCACAATCACAACCAGCAGCTCCAGCGGAGCTGACCCTTGGCAATTACTGAGCAAGCTTGGAATCCCCTTTCGCTTGTGCTTTTTTATGATAAATCAAACCAAGCAGCTGAAGCGTGATGATCGGTGTGAGCGCGACCAGAGCGATCACGCCGAAGCCGTCGATCATCACATTGGCGCTCTGCACCTGGTTTGCAGCTCCCTGCGTAAACGCCAGTATGAACGTGGCGGTCATCGGCCCCGATGCCACACCGCCGGAGTCAAACCCGATGCCCACGAAGAGCTTGGGCCCAAAGTTGGCCAGCAGCAGCGCGATCGCATAACCGGGCAGCAGGATGTGCCACAGCTGCAGGCCCGGTATCAGGATGCGCAGCATCGACAGCACCACGGCCACGCCCACGCCCAGGGAAAGGGCGGCCAGCACGGCGGATTTGCGGATGGAGCCGCTGGTGACCTCCTCGATTTGGTTGGTGAGCACATGCACCGCCGGTTCGGCCAGCACCGTGACCAGACCCAGAAGAAAGCCCACGAGGATCAGCGGCACCTTGTTGTCCATCTGAGACAGCTGCGAGCCGATCTCGCGACCGATCTGCATGAAGCCGGTGTTGGCGCCGGACAGGATGAACGCAAGCCCGATGTAGGAGTACACAAAGCCTTTGGCCATCGACAGGAAGGGCTTCCCCTTCTGCTTCATGAAGAAGATCTGGCACACGATGAAAATAAGAAACATCGGTGCGATCGCCACTGCAGACTCCCACAGCTGGTGGACAAACTCACTGGAAAGCTGCGCCAGGATCGAGCCGTTGCCGGTGCTGAAGTCAATGGTGCCGCTGAACTCACTTTGCGGCGCGATGATGCCCATGATCAGCATGCCGATGATGGCGCCGGCCGAAGCGATGGCCACCAGGCCGAAGCTGTCTTTCTCCGATGCCTTGCGGTCCTTCTTCATCGTGGCCACACCAAGTGCAAGCGCCAGCATGAACGGCACCGTCATCGCCCCGGTGGTGGCACCGGACGAGTCAAAGGAGATCGCCAGATAACCGGAAGAGACAAAAATCGACAGGATCAGAATGATACCATATAGTATTGTCAGCAGCTTGTAAAGAGGGAAGCTGAACAAACTTCGAAGCAAGCCCAAGGCAACCAGCAGGGCAATGCCCAGCGACACCGCCAGGATCACGCTCCACTTGCCGATGGCGCCGGAGGTGACCAGAGAAACCTGATCGGCCAGGATGTGCAGGTCCGGCTCGGCCACAGAGATAAAAAACCCCAGCAGCAGGCCTGCCGCAACGACGATCCAAACGCGGTTCGGGCGGACGATAATCTCCCCAAGCTTGTGCCCAAACGGCGAAATGCTCAAGTCCACACCGACGAGGAAAATCGTCAGACCCACAATGATAAAGGCAGCGCCAAGCAAAAAGCTGAAAATCTGCGCCCAGGAAAGGGAAAGGAAGATCACACTGGTCAGGATCACCATAAAGACAACGGGCAAAACAGCAAGCAATACTTCTTTTAACTTGTCAATCCATATTCGCAATGAATCTCCTCCTTTTCAACAGGACACACCAATAAAGCGTCCCTTCAAGGATATCACAGGATGGGCCGGATAAAACATTAAAAAAGCCTAAAACCAGATTTGAACGCCATGGTGCAGGCGATGGCGGTGCAAAAGCGCTTGGCTGGCCTGAGCCCGGATTATTGCTCCAGGATCTCCACAAACCCGACTTCCGCCCGGCCGTCCTGCGCGATGAAATCCACGGCCTTATGGACCGACTGGCGGGCATGGCTTGCGCTGTTGGAAACAGCGGCAATGCCAAGAACGGCCCGGCCAGCCCCTCCCTCGCCGCTGTCCAGATCGGAGACGGAAAGGTTAAAGCGGGAGCCAAGCCGCTCCATCAAACTTTTAACTACAGACCGGCGGTCTTTCAGCGTGAGCGCGCCGGCAATCGAAACCTCCACCCGCGCGGAGCACACATAGAGCCTTGCGCCGCGGCCGTCCACCTCAGCCCCCCAACGCCTGCAGCAGCGCTTCACCCATGGCGGAAACCTCGCAGACGCGGTTGTGCCGCTCCGGCAGGCCGGCAAGCTCGCTCAGCGCCTCAGGCACCGCGGCGCCGGTGCGGGCGCTCAGCCTTTCCACCGCCGCAAGGCCGGACTCGGACTCGCCGGTGATGGCGTGCAGCACATCGGCGGCAAACTTATAGGGCGAAGCGGTGGAGACAATCACGGTCTCGCGCTCCACCCCCGCCTCCTGCAGAACCTTCCACGCCACGGCGGTGTGGGGATCCATCAGATATCCGGCTGATTGATACACCTGGAGGATGGCAGCCTTCGTTTCATCGTCGTCGGCGGAGCCGGAGCGGAACACCTTGCCGGCCTCGGCCCGGAAAGCCGGGCTCACCTCATAGCAGCCACCGGTGCGGAGCTCGGCCATCGCGGAGGCCACCCAGGCGCTGTCCCGGCTGCTCAGTTCAAAGAGCAGGCGCTCCAGGTTGCTGGAGAGCAGGATGTCCATCGACGGGCTGATTGTCTGATAGAAGGGCCGGTTCATGTCGTAGCGGCCGGTCATGAAAAAATCAGCAAGCACGCGGTTCTTGTTGCTGGCGCAGAGGAGCCGCCCCACCGGCAGGCCCATGGCGCGGGCATACCACCCGGCAAGGATGTTACCAAAGTTGCCGGTGGGCACCACAAAGTCCACCTCTTCGTCCTGCCCGATCCGGCCGGAGGAGAAAAGGTCGCACCACGCCGACACATAATAAACAATCTGCGGGGCCAACCGGCCCCAGTTGATGCTGTTGGCAGAGGAGAGCGCCCAGCCCTTTTGCTTCAGATCAGCACCAAAGGCGCTGTCAGCAAAGAGCTTCTTCACACCGGTCTGGGCGTCGTCAAAATTGCCCTTTACGGCAATCACCGACACGTTGCCGCCCCGCTGCGTCTCCATTTGCAGCCGCTGCACGGCGCTCACGCCGCCTTCGGGATAAAACACGGCGCAGTGGGTGCCGGGCACGTCGCGGAAGCCCTCCAGCGCCGCCTTGCCGGTGTCGCCGGAGGTGGCCACGAGGATCAGTGTTTTCTCCGCAATGCCAAGCTTTCTGCGGGCGGCATCCATCACGCCGGGCAGAAACTGCAGCGCCACATCCTTGAAGGCGGAGGTGGGGCCATGCCACAGCTCCAGGAAATGCACGCCAGCCGCATTTTTGAGCGGGGCCACGCCGGCCACGTCAAAGCGCGTGCGGCCGCCCCAGGCCCTGTCCACAATTTTGGCCAGCTCGCCGGGGGAAAAGTCGTCAAAAAAGCGGGCCATGATCCGGTATGCTCTGGCCGCATAAGGCAACCCGGCAAGCTCAATCAGCTCGCCGGGTTTGAAAACCGGAAGTGCAGCGGGCACATAGAGCCCTCCGTCGGGCGCGATGCCGCCCACCACCGCGGCGCTGGCCGTGACCGCCGGCGCCTGGCCGCGGGTGCTTTGATAAAGCATGGTTCCTCCTGTGGCTGCTATGCGATCACATGCGGCTGGATGAAATCCGGCACACTGGCCGGGTCGCCGCTGATAGACATTGTGATCGTGATCTCACGCTTCTTTGCGATTTCTTCCAGCTGGACAAAGAGGCTTTTCAGGTCCTCCACGTTGTTCAGGCCCACCAGGTCGGGGAAGCCGTCCAGATAAACCTGCTCAATGTCATAGTTCTGCGCCAGCACGCCGCACACAAAGCCCGCGAACAGGCATGGCGTGGTTACGCGAAATTCACCGGCGTTGATGTATCTGATTTTATGCTTTAAGTCCAACATGCATCGGCTGTCATCATCTATGAACACAACATCGCCCTTAACGTGAGAAAGTGCAGAATTTGCCATGTCGATCATACGCTTGGTTTTACCCAGGCCACGGCGGCCATACAAAACTTGTATCACTGGCTACCACCCCTTTGCGTCTTTTCTCATATTATATACGAAGCAGGGGGTTCCAGCAAGGAAAATGAACCAAAGATGACCTAAAGGTCGTGAACAATCTGTGACGCAGGCTGTCAGCTCACCAGCCTGCACCCGCACTGGTCACACTCTCTGTTGCCGCTTGGCTGCCTTTTTCCGCAGCGGGAACAGGTCTGCACATTCGTCTTTTTCCGCACAGGCGGCTGCGGAGCATCCCAATCACCCGGTTCGGATATGGGGCGAAATTTGATTATTCCAGCGTGGGCACCTGCACGCCGCAATGCTCGCAATAGCGGCTGCCGGGGGCAAGCTCCTTGCCGCACTGGATGCACCAGACCCGCTCTTTGGAAACCGTGGCGGCGCGGCGAAACGGTTTGTCGGCAATCATCTGCGGCTGGATGATCCACACGCTGCGGTCCGGCAGGGAGGCGACAACGATCAGGCTGATGGCGGCACCCAACCCGGCACCGGCCAGCGCGAGGATGTAGGAATAAAGCTCAAGCCCGATCAGGAAGCCCACCGCGCCGCCAAACAGCTCCAGAACCACCCAGGCCGCGGCGGTGACAAACCCGAAGACCCCGCCACGATAGCCGCGATCCGCCGCAACGCGGGCGTTTCGCTTGCACAGGAAATATAGGGCAAGAATCTCGAGCATGCTTACCTCCTTGGCCAGCGTTCATTCCATTATAGTGATATAATTATAACATAAATTGGAGAATCAAGCAATGAAACAGGAGGTGCGCGGTGGGCGCACCTCCTTCATAACGAGCGTATTTGCCTGGGCGGCTCATGATCCGTCCGCACTATGGATTGGTGGTTTCCTGCTCTCCCTCCGCTTCCGGATCGATTGTGGCGCTTGCGGTAGCGCTGGCGCTGGCAGAGGCGGAGCCCTCGCCCTCGCCTTCGCCGGTGCCGGCGCTGGCGCTGGCACTGGTGCCGGCCGAGGCAGAGACAACCGGTGATTCGCCGGTGCCGGCCTTCACCAGCCGGGCATCGCCCAGCACCACATTGATTGTGCCCTTGGTGCCCTTCTTTTCGGTGAGCTTGATGATCAGCGTCTGGCAGCCGGAGATGTTTACCTCCACGCCCATCTCGCGGTATGTGTAGTCCTTCAGCCCATTGGTGTCATACACCGGGTCGTTGCTGTCGGAGTCGCAGTAGATCTGCACGCGATACTGGCCGTAGCCCTCGCCGTACTGCATCGTGTCCACACCAAGGTCAAACCGAAGCTTGCTGTAATCCCCGTTCAGCTTGAACTTCATCGTCCAGGTGCCCTGCGTCTTGCTGATCGATTTCTTGGGGATATACATGCCGATGCCGTTTTGATACTGCTTGTCGCCGATTGTCAGCTTCTTTACGCCGGATTGGAACTTCCACTCCTTGCGGTAAAAGGTCTCCCTGGTGGTGCTGGGGGTGAGCGTGTCCAGGAAGATCACCTCTTCCGGCGCAGGCGTGGCGGTGGGGCCGGGCGTTGCCGTAAGCATTGAAGCCGATGCGGATGACGACGGCGATGGCGTCAGGATCACCACGGCAGTGGGCTTTGCGCCGCCGCCGCCCATCACGGAGGAAATCCCCCAGACGGCCAGCACCAACACCACAATGGCGCCCACGCCAAAGGCGATGAACGGCTTGTAGTTGCTGAGCGTCTGGCCAATGCGCCCGGCGGAAAACCCGCCCCCCTCGCCGGAGGAGCCCAGCGGCGAGACAACAGGGCGGTAGTAATCATTTTTGGGCGGCCAGCCTGCGCGGTCAGCCTCCTTGTTGAGCCAGCGGCCGATCTCATAAACATCCTCGATGCAGGCCCGCGCTTCCAAAACATCCTCATTGTCGCGGTAAAGCCTGCGGCCCCCGGCCAGCATCACACTGCGGAACCGCTCGATGATCTCCTGCGGCACATGGCCGGTGGTCCGCAGCGTGTCCAGCTTCTCCTGCTGGGTGATGCCGTTTTGGGTGTTGATGTCATAAAAATCCAGCGCGATGTCTGCTGCCCACTCGCAGAAGTTTTGCATGGTTGAAATGGCGCTTGCCGGGCTCACTTCCACAAGCCTGCCGGCATCCGCCGCGATGGCGGCCAGTTTCGGCCATTTGATTCTCAGGAAATTAAAGTCGGTCATGCTATCGCCTCGCTTCCTTTGCCCGGCAACGCCGGTCTTGTCCGATTGTGTGCTTAAGGCTATAGTACCCCATCGTTATATATTTTATACCTAATTGTATATGTGTCAATACAGCCGCCTATAAGGCCTGTATTGATGATTCCCATGATCCGCTTTTGCCAAACTGCAGCCAAATCAAGGGCTTAACTGGCTGCTCAAGATTAAAATACGGCGAAGCAAACCGCGCCATCGCCAGATTTTTGTAGAATATACCATGTGAAAACAAGCATCGACATGATATACTGTTATCTTGAATTCCTTTGCGAATCTGCAAGGAAGGGAATGATATCATGAGTGAAACCGATGAGATCCTGGGCGAATATATCTGTATCAAGGCGTTGGAAAACGGCGTGCAGGTGATCGGCATGACCAGAGGCCGCGACACGCGTTTCCACCACACGGAAAAAATTGACGCCGGCGAGGTGATGATCGCGCAGTTCACGGAGAACAC
>JAEYYW010000073.1 GCA_023428265.1 Bacillota bacterium
TCACAGAGGTATGGCAGCGTAAACCTGACCGGGCCGTTGCAAGCCCATGCAAAAAATACCGTTTCCTGCCGCTTTGTCGTTCATCGGCTGCATTGAGCAAGCAAATACCATTCATCGCATTTTTTTGAATTGTGCCGTGGCTTCAGGGCTTATATGATGAATGCCAGGCGGAGGTAAAATCATGACAAGAAACATGGCTTTGTGGTTGCGTGACTTGCGGTCAGCCGGGCAAAAGAAAGCGCTGCCCATATTGTCCTTCCCGTCTGTGCAGTTGCTGGGCTGCGATGTGCGCGAGCTCATCGGCAGCAGCGAGCGGCAAGCGCAAGGCATGAAAAGAATCGCGGACCGCTGCCAAACGGTGGCAGCCGTGAGCATGATGGACCTTTCGGTGGAGGCGGAGGCGTTTGGCGCCGCGGTGCGGTTCACACCCGATGAAGTGCCCACGGTAACCGACCGGCTGGTGGACACAGCCGAAGAGGCCGAAGCGCTGGCGGTTCCGGCGGTGGGCGCGGGGCGCACCGGGCGTTACGTGGAGGCCATCGGCAAGGCCGCGGGGCTCATCACCGACAGGCCGGTGCTCTCCGGCGTGATCGGCCCGTTTTCACTGGCGGGGCGGCTGATGGACATGACGGAAATCATGATAAAGTGCTATGAGGAGCCCGAAACGGTGCATGCGGTGCTGGAAAAGGCGGCAGAGTTCATCACGGAGTATATCCAGGCGTTTCGCTCCGCCGGGGCAAGTGGCGTGATCCTGGCCGAGCCGGCGGCGGGGCTGCTCTCCCCCAAGCTCAACGAAGAGTTCTCCACGCAATATGTGAAGCGGATCTTCAACGCTGTGAAAAACGAGAACTTTGTGGCCGTGTATCACAACTGCGGAAACACGGTGCCGCTGCTGGGCTCCCTTTTGACCAACGGCGCCGATGCCTATCATTTTGGCAACGCGGTGGATATGGCGAAGATACTCGAGTTGCTGCCCGGCGATGTGGTGGCCATGGGCAACATTGACCCGGCGGGCCAGTTTCGCAACGGCACGCCCCAATCGGTCTATCAGGCCACAGCATCACTGCTGGCCCGCTGCGGCAAATATCCCAACTGGGTGGTCTCCTCCGGCTGCGACATCCCGCCGATGGCCGCCTGGGAAAACATCGACGCGTTCTTTGCCGCAGTGCGGGATTACAACGGGAACCACTCGGAAAATCAGTCCCCCAGCAGCCTGCCCAACCGCTCCAGCTCCGCCAGATAGCGGTCATATCGGGGAGAGATCCTCCGCAGGTTTGCCACAACATGCTCATAATAGCCGGCGGTTTGCAGCAATTCTTTTGCGCGCTGCCCCTTGCGCTGCAAGTCTGCCAGCACATCAGGCGCCTGCCCGGCCAGCACGGCGTCCATCTCCCGCTTGCGCTCCCGCATCGCACGCAGCTGCGCGAGCCTTTCCTCCTCCGGCAACGCCAGCAGCCGGTCAACCTCCCGCCAATAAGCTTGCTGCACTTCTCCATGCGGTTCGCCGGGCGCGGCAACCTCCGGCAGGTCCAGCTCCAGGCCATCCAGGAAGCAAATGATCTCTTCCAGAGCTTCCCTCTGCCGGGCAGTTTCAACCGGCTCCGCCAGAAAGGGTTGGAAATGGGCTTCCAGCATTTGGCCAAAGCCGCCGGGGAACGCAAGCCGCAGCCTCTCCCCCACCGTTTCCAGCCGCAAGTCACCGGTGATTGGCTTGCCGGACTGTGCCAGGCGCATCATTTCATCCGCCCTGGCGGCCATGCCGTCCAGCTCCCGCTGCCGCTCCGACAGCGACCGGCGGTGGGTGTGCAGCAGCTCTCCCAGCGCCTCCGGATGGCCGATCGCCTGCCGGACCATGTCCAGAGGCATCTCAACCGACCGCAGCGCCGCAATCAGCCGCAAGCGCTCCACATCACCAGCGCTGTAATCCCGATATCCATTTTCCAGAACCGACGGGGAAATCAGGCCGATGCCCTCGTAATAATGCAGAGCTTTTCTGGTCAGGCCAGAGCGCTCCATCGCCTCACGGATGCGCATATCAATCACCCGATTGCATCATACACCGTGCCCATGGGGAACAGTCAACCCCGCAGCAACATAGTTTGCCGAATGGCAGCAAAAGGCCGAAACGGAAGCTTGTTCCGCTCCGGCCTTGCCATCGTCGTTCTCCGCGGGCTATTTCTTCACGGTTTGGGGTTGCGGCGCTGAGGTGGCGCCCTTCAGGCGGAATCCGCAGTTGTCGCAATAGATCGTGCCGGGATCTGCAACCGTGCCGCACTTCGGACATGTAAACATTGTCTCTCCTCCTTAAGATCCTTTGTTTATGATTGCCGGGCCTCTTGCCCGGTTGGCATCAAGCATCTTTTGGGGTGGCTACCGCATTTGGTCAGTCAGCCGGTTGAGCACCGACGCGAAGGCATTCACAACCTCGGGGTCAAACTGGGTGCCGGAGTTGCGGAAGATCTCCCGCAGCGCCTGCTCCTGGCTCACCGCCGGCTTGTAAGGCCTGCCCCGCGTCATCACATCAAAGGCGTCCACCACGGCCAGGATCCGGGAGGGCAGCGGAATCGCCTCGCCCTTTAGGCCCTGCGGGTAACCCTCTCCGTCCCACCGCTCGTGGTGGCCCAGAATGTATTCCGCCACAAGCACCAGCTCAGGAGCGCTCCGCACAATGCGGTACCCGATACCGGAGTGGCGCTTGATCTGCTCCCACTCATCATCGGTCAGGATGCCGGGCTTGTTGAGAATCCGATAATCGATGGCGGCGTTGCCGATGTCATGCAGCAGTGCCAGCGTGTGCAGATCGGCAAGCTCCGTATCCTTGAGCATAAGCTCCTTGCCCACCCGGTCGCACAGCTCCAGGACCCTGCCGGTGTGCTCCTCGCCCTCCAGGCTGCCGTCGCCCACCCTGCCGCGCATGGCCATCAGAAAGTCATTGTGGGCGGTGCGGCTGTCCAGCAGCTTGTTTTTATACATCATGTCTTCCGCGGCCTTGATCACCTGTGACACATCCATCGCAGGATTGTCTTTGGTGCTGTATCCCAGGGAGATGCTGGGGCTCAGCGCCCTGCCCTCCGTGCGATACTCGGCGCAGCGGTCGGTAATTCTTTTGCAGATCGCGGCAACATGGGCGGCATCGGTGCGGGGGAGCAGGATTGTGAACTCATCGCCACCCCAGCGGCTGATAATGTCTTCCGCCCGGCAGGAGTCGCGCAGCACCTGCGCCATCGCCTTCAGAAGCTCATCGCCCTCCCCGTGGCCAAACACATCGTTGACCAGCTTGAGGTTGTTGGCGTCGCCCATGATCACCGAAAGGGGCATCTGGCGCTCGGTGTCGAGCCGCTTCAGCTCCTCCTCGAAGAAGGCCCTGTTGTATAGCCCGGTGAGCGTGTCATGATAGCTGAGAAACAGGATCTCCTCTTCCTTGCGATGCTGCTCGGTTACATCCCGAAACACGACCACAAGGCCGAGCATGGTTCCTTCGGCGCTCTTCAGCGGCGCCGCTCTGCCGGAGATGATGCGCTCAACACCGTCGCGGGAGCGCACGCTCATGCCGCCGCGGAAGGAGGCCGCCTCGCCGTGCTTGAACACCTGCGAGGCCATTTCGGCAAAGGAAGCAATGGATTGGCCGCTGTAAAGCTCCAGCACGTCGCCGATCGGGCGGCCCAGCGCCGAGCCCCCGAACCAGCCGGTGAGCTGCTCTGCCACGCCGTTGATCATCGTGACGGCGCCCTGACTGTCCGTAGAAATCACGCCGTCGCCGATGCTGTCCAGCGTCACGCGGAGCTGCTCGGTTTCAGCGTCCAGCGCCTTCTCAATCAGCTTGCGGGCCGTGACGTCGTTGAGCACCGTCGCAAACCGCCCTGATGACAAACGGAACACGGTAAACTCCAGATGCTTGCCCACGGTCTGGGAAAAAACCTGGAAGTGCATTGTCTTGCCGCTCTCCACAACGGATTGAAAGCTCTCCAGCCAAAACAACCGCTCGCCGGGCAGCAGTTTGGTCAGGTTGATGGAGCCTTCTTCCCAAACCGCGGTGCCGGTAATGTCTGCCCAGGCCGGGTTGCTGTTCAGCGTGCGCACGGCCACCGGCCGCCCCTCCGGGCTCATGTCCAGCTCGTGAACGGACCAACCGTAGAGCATTGCGTTAAACAGTGTGCGATATTGCTCCTCGCTCCTGGCCAGCACCTGCCGGTTTTCCTCCAGCAGAGCGTAGTTTTCCCTGAGCTTGCGGAGGCTTTCGTCCAGCTGCACGGAGTAGGCCGCTTCCTTCCGAAGCACTTTGCGCACCAGGACAAACAGCAGCAGCGCGGTGATCAGCACATAGGCGACGCCCTTGATCATGCCCAGCAGCTTCAGTGTTGCCGGGTCGCTTTGTGCCAGCAAGGGGGCGAAGCTGTCAGAAACCAGGATCCACAAGCAGCCAACCACACCGTAGAGCCCCGCGATCATCATCGCGCCGGCGCCGGTTTTGCGGGGCTCCCCAGACTGGCCGGGCTTTCGGCTCTGCTGGCGGTTTGCTTGCAATCCCACTTTCTGCTCCTTTCAATCGGCGTGTTGACAGAAAATCACGCCGTTATCTCGTGCGTAATTGCTATATACCCAGAAATGAAACATTTAAACTTTGATATGAACGAATTTAACAGACTTCAGCGTTTGCTTCAGGAGAAATGGTATAATCGGGCAAAACAGGCATTACCGATTCAGCAGGTACTTCATTTTGTTTGCAGTTTCCGTTTCCGGCGAGGGGACATGGACGAACAATCTCAAGCCTGAATGATCGGGGACATCATAACAGCTGCTTTCAAAATCCAACATGCCCGCAACTGGGTGGTTGAAATGCTTGTAAACACCGCCGTCGTCTATGATTTCATGCAAAGGCCACCACTTGGCAAACTCAGCGCTATGCGCTTTGAGGTCTTCAATAAACTCCGCGAACCATGGGTCATCGATATATTTCCCGCACGTTAAGCGAAAACGGCCGAGCAGGCTCTTGGCATGAGCGTCCCAATTGCTGTATAGCTTTTTGAAATACGCATCGGTGAACATCGCCCAAACAACATTTCGCTGGCGGGCGTTCATGCTTTCGAAATCGCCAAGCAGGATGCATGCCGCCTGATTCCACGCAACCACGTTCCACCTTTGGTCTGCGACAAACGACGGGCAGAGGGCCAGACTATCCAAAACATGCTGAAGGATCGGGCTGATTGGCTTTTGGCTTTCGGGCACATCTGAAGGAAGCGGCTGGTTTGCCAGCCGGTATAGATGCATGCGTTCCTGTCTGTCCAGCATCAACGCTCTGGACAGGCTCTCGATTACCTGTGAGGATACATGAATATCCCTTCCCTGCTCCAGCCATGTGTACCAGGTTAAACCGACTCCGGCCAACTGTGCCACTTCTTCTCTTCTCAAGCCGGGCGTACGCCTTCGCTCTGCCGATGAGAATCCTGCCTCAGACGGCGAGATTTTTGCCCTTCGGGTTTTTAAGAAATCCGCCAGTTCTTTCTGCCGGAACCCATCATGGTTACGCATCTGTAATCCTTCGTGGTATTTTTAATACCAGCATATTTTGACTCCTATCTACATTATAAACATTCGTTTATTGTAATACCAGAAGCAAATATTTAAATCGGGAGGGCAGAAAAATGAAGTATCTTTGGACGACTGTCAACGTGGAAAACCTGGATGAATCGGTCGATTTCTATTCCGATCTGGTGGGGCTGAAACTATTAAGGCGCTTTCCCGCGGGGCCAGGGGTGGAAATAGCTTTTATGGGCAACGGCACCGACAATGAAACGCTTCTCGAGCTCATGGCAGACAGCAGCATCGGCACAATCGGTTTCAGTGAGTTTATTTCCATCGGGTTTGCCGTCGATTCTGTTGACGCAATGCTGGATCTGTTAAAAGGCAAAAACATTCTCATCCACAGCGGGCCGTTTGAAACACCGGGTTTCAAGTTTTTCACCATTCAGGATCCGGATGGCCTCAGCGTGCAGCTCTTTGAGCAAAAGCACTGAAAGGAGCAGAGTTGAAATGAAAAGCATTCTGAAGGTACTTGGCAAAATACTTCTGCTGGTGCTATTTATTCCCATAGAGTTGATCCTGCTGCTTTTCAATGTAGCGATCTGGATACGCTTGCCGCCGCCGGCAAGTGCGCTTTTCACAATGCCCAAGCTGCTTTATCCCAATATTGCCAATAAGGTTGTTGTGGTCTATGCAGTGCTGCTGGTTATCGTGGCGGTCATCTTTGTCCTAAACCATTATATGGACTTCCTGCATTCTGCCCTCCTCAAGACAGTGATGATACTGTTCGCGGCAGCCCTGTGCTGTTCGCTGGTCAGCAGCCTTGCCTATCTGAACATCATTACCAATGCAAAAACGGAATACGCCATGAGTTACTCTGATGCAGGGGAGCCAAAAGAAAGCGTGACTTTCGACCGGAAGAACAGGCAATGTGTTGATCTCTCTCAAAACTTTCCCGATCAAAAACCGGCAGCCTTTAAGCTCTATCTGCCCAATGCCGGCGGAACCCCCAGAGACGTGGTGCTGTATCTTGCATACGGAAATTGGCTTGCGGTGCCCGAACACAACGTGGATTACCTGGTTGACAGCCTCACGAAAAAAGGTTACGGCGCCGTGGTGTTTACAGGCAAGACCAGGCTGGATACTGATTTTACAGGGATCATTAAAGATATCCGTGAGAAAATCGCCTATTTGCGGAGCATCTCAGACCAGTACGGGATAAAGCATATCTATCTTTCGGGCGGCTCGGCCGGCGCAAATCTTGCACTGATCGCCGCATACGCCAACGACTGTGAAGAGTATATGGCAGATGGGCTGTCCGCACAGCAGACAAAGGTTGACGGCGTGATCGCCTACTATCCTGTTGTTGACATGATCTATAATTATTATTACTTCACAGGCAAAGGCGAAAAGGAGAAAAGCCTGTTTGACAAGCTTGGGGATTCCTTTTTCAGCCTGTCAGATCCGAACGGAGCCAAATCGATTGACCAGTCACATAAGCTTGTCATGAAGTTCTTACTGGGCGGCAACCCGGAAGAGGGTGATTTGAAACACATGTATGAAATAAGCTCGCCAAACAGATTTTTGAGCAAGGACGCACCGCCCACTTTGCTCATTCAGGGCTCTCACGACAGCATGACCCCGATTGAGCCCACAAGGGCCATGTATGAAGACCTGAGAAAACTCGGCGCTGATGTGGCAATGCTGGAGCTGCCGTATACCGATCATGCCTTTGATATGGTGATGCCCAATGGCTCTGCGGTTACAGCGAAAGTATTGGATAGTATTGGGGAATGGCTGGATCGTCACAAATCATAATGGAAAAGTCTATACAAACAATAAAGGCTGATTCGATCGAATCAGCCTTTATTGTTTGATTTGGCACCCCCAAGGGGACTCGAACCCCTGTTACCACCGTGAGAGGGTGGTGTCCTAACCACTAGACCATGGAGGCATCTTGGCTGCGGAACTAGGATTCGAACCTAGGCGAAACGGGTCAGAGCCGTTTGTGCTACCGTTACACTATTCCGCAACATTTAGTGCGAATGGTATTTTAGCATGCTCCCGGGCTTTGTGTCAACTTTTTTATTCGAAAGATGAAATACCTGTTTTTAGCATTTACCCCGATTGCTTGCCGCCAAACCGCCGTTGTGCTACAGTGAATGCGACAAACCGCTTTCGGAGGTTTCCCGATGTCAGGCGAACGGCAGTCAAACGGCCCGGACAAAACAAAGCACGTTATCACGGTGCTGCTCGGCATGGCGGTGGCGCTCGGCGTGTTCATCGCTCTGTATGTGATAGACTTTGTGCTGGCGGATCTGGCCTGGTGCGTGCCGGCGCTGGCGTTGGCAGGGTTTCTGATATTCAGCGGGTCACGGAAGCTCCGCAACATGTAGCGCCGGGCAAGCCCGTTGCGGGCCCGGCCATCAACACATCCCCGAACTGGAGGCACTCCCATGCAAATTGATCTATCCGGAAAAGTTGCCCTGATCACCGGCGCCACCGGCGATCTGGGCCGCGTCATGACCCGCACGCTGGCGGCATGCGGTGCAGACATGGCGATCCATTATCTGAACAACGAGAAAAAGGCCGAAGAACTGGCCGGCGAGGTGCGGGCAATGGGCCGCCGGGCCATCACGGTGCAGGCCGACATCACCAGCCTGGAATCGGTGCTGGCGATGGAAGAGACGGTCAGGCAGGCCCTTGGCTCGCCGGATATCGTGGTGGCAAACGCCGTGATCCAATACAAGTGGACCACGATCCTGAACCAGCCGGCGGAAGACTATGAAAGCCAGTTCCGCTCCTGCGTGATGCAAAACGTGTTTCTGGCAAAGGCGTTCATCCCCGCGATGGTGGAAAAGAAGGGCGGCCGCTACATCGGCATCAACACCGAGTGCGCGCTGCAATGCACACCCACGGAATCAGCCTATGTATCCGGCAAGCGCGGCATGGACGGCGTGCTGCGGGTGCTGGCGCGAGAGGTGGGCCGGCACGGCATCACCGTCAACCAGGTTGCCCCCGGCTGGACGGTGAGTGACCGCGACCGCGCAGCCGGCACCGAGTCCAGCCCCGACTATGAGCGGCGCGTGCCGATGGGGCGCCGGGGCACCGACCAGGAAATCGCCAACGCCGT
>JAEYYW010000077.1 GCA_023428265.1 Bacillota bacterium
CAATTATTCCGATCGAATGCTTGCTTAAGGCGGGATTTTCAAGTGTAACAAGCAATACGTCACCAGTATAGCTCAAGTGTTCGGCAATACCGGGTACAGGGAGGACGGAGACAGCCCCGGTAATACTGTCCAGCTTGTATACGAAGGCTTTGTCTTTTCCTGTCAGAAAGATCGAGCCATCGGCTACCATTGCACGGTCATAAGGCATAATAAGCGCACCTGTGGAGAAGAAGCGATCCAAGCGCTGCCGATAGACAGTTAGCTTATAAACCTTCTGTAGTTGACCGCCACTGGCCGTCACAACGATAGTAACAGTTTTTGAAGTGCCATTGGCAATTGAGATGGTCTTGCTCTGTGCTGCGACTCCGTCTATTTCCATTGTGGCTGTACCAGTAGACAGTTCGGGTTCAATGTCTACAGAGCCAATATTGCCATCCAGAATCAAGTAATAACTCAATATATCTTTGTCAAAAGCAGGACTCAAAGCTCCATCTGATATATGAATGGCGCAAAGGTCTGCATCTTCTCCATCCAAGTTTGGTATCACCACATCCCCACCGGGCCCGGTATACCCCGTGATCGTCGCCTTCCCATCGGTCACGGTATAGGTAAAATCCCCCTCCTGCTCCGCCATCGCCGCCCCGCTCATGGCAATGATCATCCCGACCCCAACGGCAATCACAGCGACGAGCTGCAACAGGCGCTTCATCATAATTCTGCTCCTATGTGGTTTATTGGGTAACACATGGGCAATACACCATGTCATTATATATCTTAGTCGATTATTTCACAAGCACCATAATCGCCCACACACCTCCGCTCGGTCACTTCAGCCCCCACCTCCGACACTTCATCCACAAAATATTCCAATCTCCAGCAGGAATCTCTATGATGGCATCAAAATATAGTATGAAGTGATTGGCCAAGCCAATCAAAAGGAGGAGACCGATGGACCCCATCATTCTCACTCTCGCCATCGCCGCGGGAGGCATCTTTGCGTTGTGGTTGCTGCTGTTTCTGTCCGGCATCCGCTACATTCCCAACAACAAGGTGGGCATAGTGGAAAAGCGCTGGTCCAGCAAAGGCAGCCTGAAGGAGCAGATCATCGCCCTGAACGGCGAAGCCGGCTTCCAGCCAGACGTGCTGCGCGGCGGCATCTGCTTTGTACCCCGGTTTATCCGCAAGGTGTATCTGGTGCCGCTGGTGAACATCGCCCAGGGTGAGGTGGGCTATGTGTTTGCCCGTGACGGCAAACCGCTGGAAGGCGGCCAGACGCTGGGCATAATCGTGCCGGAAGGCCGCAATTTCCAGTCGGTGCGCGGTTTTCTGGCCGGCGGCGGCCAGAAGGGCCCGCAGCGCGGCATGCTGAGGGAAGGCACCTATGCCTTCAACCTGGCGCAGTTCGTGGTATTTACCAAATCGCAAATCCATTACCTGCCCCTGAACCTGCCCGGCGAGCGCAACGACTTCACGCTGATTGCGCAGGATCTCTTCAAGCGGAAGGCTTACCAACCCGTGGTCATCGACGGCTCCAGTGACGCCATCGGCATCGTGACGGTGCATGACGGCCCGACGCTTTCCACCGGCGAAATCATCGCGCCCAACGTGTCCACCGGCGACCCGGCCACAGACCACAACAGCTTCCAGGATCCGGAGCGCTTCCTCGCCCTTGGCGGGCGGCGCGGCCGCCAGCACCAGGTGCTGGTGGAAGGCACCTACTTCATCAACGGCCTGTTTGCCACCGTGGAGATGCACCCCAAGACCACGATCGGCGTGGGCGAGGTGGGCGTGGTAAACAGCTTTGTGGGCCCGGAAGGCAAAGACCTCTCCGGCGAGAGCTATAAACACGGAGAACTCGTGGAAAAAGGTCACAAGGGTGTGTGGAAGGAAACACTGCGCCCCGGCAAATATGCGTTCAACACCTATGCCGGCGCGGTGTTCGCCGTGCCCACGACAAACATCATCCTCAAATGGATCCGCAACCAGCAGGGCTCCCACGGCTTTGACAGCAACCTGGCCGAGGTGACGCTGATCACGATGGACGCCTTTGAGCCCACGCTGCCGCTGTCGGTCGTGATTCACATCAACTACACCGAGGCCCCGCTGGTGATCCAGCGCTTCGGAGACATCCGCAAGCTGGTGGAGCAGACGCTGGACCCGATGGTGGCCGCCTACTTCAAGAACATCGGCCAGACCAAGACGCTGATCCAACTGATCCAGGAGCGCAAGGAGATCCAGGAAAAGGCCGCTGTGGAGATGCGCGAGAAGTTCTCGCAATACAACCTGAACCTGATTGAGGTGCTGATCGGCACACCGGGCAGCAGCAAGACCGACGGCCGCATCGAGACAATCCTCTCGCAGCTGCAGGACCGGCAGATTGCCGACGAGCAGAAAACAACCTATGAGCGCCAGCGCCAGACCGCCGTGGTGAAGCAGGGGCTGGTGGAAGCGCAGGCCAAGAGCGACATGCAGAAGAACCTGACGGAGTCTTCCATCAACATCGAGCTGCAAAACAACCAGGGTATCGCAGACCTCCGAAAGGCTGAGCAGCAGGCCAATGTGATACAGACCACCGCCCGCGCCGAAGCCGCCAAGACCGAGATCGCCGCGGCGGCGGAAGCCAAGCGCGTGCGGCTCACCTCCGAGGCTGAAGCCAACCGCGTGGAGATGCTGGCCAACGCCGAAGCCACCAAAATCAAGGCGACCGGCGCTGCCGAGGCCGGCAAGATTCAGGCCGTCGGTCTGGCTGAGGCTGAAGCGATCCGCAAGCAGGTGGAATCCTATGGCTCCACCGGTGAATATATCCAGTTGCAGAGCGTGAAGGCGTTCACAGGCGCGCTGAGCAACTACCAGGGCGACCTGGTGCCCAAGACGCAGTTCTCCGTAGGCTCTGGCGACGGCAAGCCCGCAAACCTTGCTGAGGTTTTCATGGCCCAGCTGATCACGATGAACGGCGGCAAGCTGCCCGGCGGGCAGGCTGCTCCTGAAAAGTCTGAATAACGAAGCAGTATCATGACGCAACGAAGCCCCCGGCAGCAATGCCGGGGGCTTACAACTCTTTGCACCCCCTCCGGGGGGCACTTAACTCCAGTAGGTGTACACCATCACCAGTCCTGAATCAAAGTCAACCACAGCTTCGGCATACATGGCCCCGCCACCGGGTTCAATCGCATAGTTCTTCACGCCTTCCATCTCCACGCCGGCATCCCTTAGGCCCGGTGACGCTTCCACCCAGTCTTTCAGGTCAGCATCCGGCAAAACGAAGCTGGTGCGGAAAGCCCTCGTGGCCGGGCCGCCCTCCGTGGCGATCGCAAACTGCTCTCTGGATTCAGGGATTGGCGCAAGCCTGGCCCATTCCAGCGTGCATTCCAGCATGCTTGCCTGCGCCTTCAGATCCTGGTTGGCTCGCTCGTTGAAAGAGAAGAGAGGCAGGATTGCGCTGAGTCCGGCATATGCAGCAAGACAGACGGCGAGGCTGCCCATCACAATGGCTGAAATGAGAAGCATCCTGTTGCGGTGGCATTTCATACGTTCCTCCAAGAAAAAGGAAAGAAGCATGGCCTTACTGCTTCTTGAAGCTCATCGAATCAAGGATTGTTTGCAGCTCATCCAGCTGGGCATCGTCCATCCAGGTCAATGACACCAAAATGGCATAATTGTTGCGGTATGTGCATAACAAACGTTGCTGAAACTCCATCTCGCCAAGTGTAGTTGCGGAATCTACAACCGCGAAATCAGCCCCTCCGATATCCTTTGAGGCAATCTCGCCGAAAGTGCATGTCATCTCCGTGTTGGCAAGGCTTTGATCGATCTGGTCAATGGCCGCCTGCAAAAACTCCTTGTTGTTCTTCATAGACAAACCGGCCAACCCAAGGTTTGTGGTAACGATATTGATGTTTGCATTAAAAACATCCTGGGTTCCGACAGGATACTTCATGACGTATGCCAGATACAGAGCTTGCCTTTTTGAAAGGTCTTCATTTTCAGCACCCAGCATATCGTTTGTCGCATTGGTTATGAGCATAATGTCCTCATTGGATGCAACAGTCCAATCCTTCGGGATTTCAAAGGTGAGATCAAAGAAATCATTGGTATAGGTGGTGCCTGTAAAAGAACCGGTCGTGATCTTCTTCTCCGTGTTGTTAAGGGCGCTCTTGACCGCATCGCAGCCGGTCAGCGAGACGATCAGCAGGACGGCGATAAGCAGGAAGGTTGCCTTAGCTTTCTTCATTGGTACGCTCCCATCTGATTGTGATATCTTCATTGTTCCACAAATCGATCATACAATAACAATTTCACTCCAGTCAAGGGATTCAGCTCACATCAGTCCAAATACCGACCTTTGATCCTCTTCAGCGCTTCCCCGTCGCCCGCCAGCGCGGCCTCGATATCCTCCAGGCTTCGGGCCGCCAACGGCAGCGGCATGCGGGCCACCGGCAGCTGGGCAAAGAGCATTTTCTCCACTTCCCCCTGCGGCATCGCATCGTCCGGAATGGTGACCACAGGCAGGCAGCAAGCCTTGTTGGCCACGTCAGTCTGCACGTTTTTGGATAGAAGCGAAGCCACAAACGCCGCTGCGGCAGCGTTTTTCTGCTCATCATCGGAGCGGACAACCGCGGCAAACTGCACCGACAGACAGGGCCTGAGGCCGTTGGGCCAGGGCAGCGCGGCATAATCAAAGGCCTTGTTTTTGGCGGCCAGCCTGCCCATCAGCGCCGCCTCCCATTGGCTGCACAGCAGCACAGCGCACCGCCCTGAGGAATAGATTGACCGGGCCTGGTCAATGCCCATGCGAAACGGCTTATCGGGCAGCAGGTTCTTCTCCTGAAGGCCGGTTAAGGAAACGCCGTCCAGCGCCAGCGATTCAAAAAGCGTTGCCGCACCGGCCATCGCCTGCCCTGCTTTTTTGCGCCGGCCTGTCGCGGCGGCTTGGCTGTATTCCAGCAGCGCCTGGGCCGTCCAGCTTGTGTCGGCCACCGGCGGCTCCACCCCCACGGCGCGGCCCACCTCGCTGTTGGTGAGCACCAGCTGCCCGCCGGCCATCCACGGCACAGCCCGGGAGTCCGCGGAGAAAAGCCTGGAAAACGGGCTCGCCAAGGGGGGCAGGCCGGCAGAACCAAGGTCCAGCAGCAGCGCTCCGTCAATGCCGGCCCAACCGTCGGGGAAGGAAACCACGTCGGGCAGTTCGCCCGCTGCCAGCCGCTGGGCAAACTGATCCGCCGTCACATTTTCTGCCTCCACAAACACGCCGATGTTTGCTTTCTCAAAGCGGCGGGCGGCACCCTGCAGCAGGTTGGTGCGGCTGTAGCTACCCACCCGCCACTCATTCACCTGCCACACCTGCAGCACGCCATGATAGGGGGACTGTCTGGGGCTCAAAAACTTCACCTCATCATAAGGCAGCAGCTTGCCGGGGAACAGAAACAAGCCTGCGACAATCAGGCCGCCAAGCAGCATGGTGATGGCCAACGGTTTGAGGATCTTGTTCCAGTTGAGCATGCGGTTCACCCATATATGTGTATTCACCGGCGGCCCCCCGGTATGCGGCAAAGGGCCTTGGCACACGCGAGGCCATGGATCGGTGTCCTTGACAAAGGCTGCCGGGCCGGTTTACCCTATAGCCAAACAGGTGCATATTGGATGTTGGCTGCCGATGGAAAAGGAGGAAAAAGCATGAAAAGATGGGCAAACTCTGCGTTGGTGTATGGCATTCTGGCATTGGTGTTCGGCGTGTTTTATCGGGAGTTTACCAAGGCGATGGGCTTTACGGGTCACACCGCACTCTCTGTGGTGCACACCCACTATTTCGCGCTGGGGGTTCTGCTGCCGCTGGTGCTGCTGGCATTGGAAAAGCTGTTTCTGCTGTCTGAATCCCGGCTGGCAAAATGGTTCACGCCATGCTTCCATGTTGGCCTGAACCTCACGATGGCCATGATGGTGGCAAGAGGCCTGGTGCAGGTGCTGCTGCCCGAACTTTCCAAGGGGCTGGACGCCTCCATCTCCGGCATGGCGGGCCTAGGCCACATGGCGCTCGGCACCGGCATTGTGCTGATGCTGGTGGCGGTAAAAAGCAGGGTTGTGGTAGCGCAATCAAAAGCGCAAAACACGGTTAGCCTGTAGGCTAAAACTAAAATCCGTTGGCTGTTCACAATGCCCGATCAGCATTGGCTTGCTACTCAGAAAAATCCGGCCCGCCAAACGGCAGGCCGGATTTGTTTCCCTGAGAAATCCCCTTATTTGATTACCTCTCCCCGATGGGCACATACCCCCGCCGGGCGGAAACGCTCTTATAAGCCGGGCGGATGATCTTGCCGGCGTTCACAATTTCCTCAATACGGTGGGCGCTCCAGCCCACGATGCGGGAGATCGCGAAGATCGGCGTGAACAACTCCTGCGGGATGCCCAGCATCCGGTAAACAAAACCGGAATAGAAGTCCACATTGGCGCTGACGCCCTTATAAATCTTGCGCACCCGGCCGATGACCTGCGGGGCCAGCCGCTCCACCGATTCATAGAGGTTGTACTCCTCCATCAGGCCCTTTTCCTCGGCCAGCTGGCGCACATACTTCTTGAAGATTTCAGCCCTTGGATCGGAAAGGGAATAGACCGCATGGCCCATGCCGTAGATTAAACCCATGCGGTCGAAAGCTTCGCGGTTCAGAAGCTTCATCAGGTAATCCTCAACCTGGCTGTCGTCCTTCCAGTCGGAAAGGGCTTGCTTCATATCGTCAAACATCTGCACGACTTTGATGTTCGCCCCGCCGTGGCGCGGGCCCTTCAGGGAGCCGATTGCCGCCACAATCGCGGAATAGGTGTCGGTGCCCGATGAGGTGACCACATGGGTCACAAAGGATGAGTTGTTGCCGCCGCCGTGCTCGGCGTGCAGCACCAGCGCCATGTCCAGCAGCTCCGCCTCAAGCCTGGAATAGCTGGAATCGAGCCGCAGCATGTGCAGGATGTTTTCCGCGGTGCCCAGATCCTCCCGGGGGCTGTGGATCACCAGGCTCTTGCCCTGATGGGAATGCACAAAGGCCTGATAGGCATACACCGACAGCAGCGGGAAGCAGGCAACCAGCTTCAGGCACTGCCGCAGCACATTGGGCACCGAAACATCGTCGGCGTGGTCATCATAACTGTAGAGTGTGAGCACCGCTCGGGCCAGCGCGTTCATCACGTCATTGCTGGTGGACTTCAACAGCACACCGCTCACAAACTCATCGGGCAGCTTGCGCAGCCCGGCCAGCGTGTGCTGAAACTGCTCAAGCTCCGGGCGGCTGGGCAGGCTGCCAAAGAGCAGCAAATAGGCCGTCTCCTCAAAGCCATAGCGGCCGTCGGACAAAAAGCCGTTCACGATTTCCTCAATGTCAATGCCGCGGTAAAACAGTCTCCCCGGCGCCGGCACCAGTTCGCCTTCATCCATGATGTAGGCGTGCACCTCACCGATTTCGGTGAGGCCCGCCAGCACGCCCTTGCCGCTGATGTCGCGGAGGCCCCGCTTCACCTCATACTTGGTATAAAGCTCGGGGTCAATATAGCTGCACGAGGCAGTCTTCTTGCTCAGGTCCGAAAGGTATTGCTCGTCTATGATGAAATTCGAGTTCATAGCATCCTCCTTTATTGCCTTGGTAGGCGTGTTGTGCGTTTATGCCAGCTATGGTTCAACGATCATCCGAACCACATTGCCTTTGCGTCTTCAGATTTGAAACACATTATGCATTAACAAACAGCGCATGGGGCACGCTGCCGCGATTGGTTTTTCTGTTTGTACCATAAAATTCTCTGCAAGACAAGAGATTTTACAAATTTAACAAAAAAGCAATTACACCGCGCACACAATCCTGGTGCAAAGTGAATCTCACGGTCATTTGGCTGCGGAAATCCCGATGGGCACGCAGGAGCATTGGCCGTTAACTACCGATTGTCCTTTTCCCGATCCATATCCCGGTGGCTCACCGTGGCCCGGTATCCTGCCTTCAGCATCTTCATCTGCAGCACCTCAGCCAGCACCACGGAGCGGTGCATGCCGCCGGTGCAGCCGATGGCCACCACAAGCTCGTTTTTGGCTTCCTGCTTATACATCGGGATCAAAAAGAGCAACTGCTCCGTCACGCTGTCGATGAACTTCGTGGTGCCCTCAAAGGCCATCACATACTCCTTGACCTCATCATCCTGGCCGGTCTTGGGTTTCAGACGGTCCACATAAAAGGGGTTGGGGATGAAGCGAACGTCAAAGACAATGTCGGCGTCAGCGGGGATGCCGCGCTTGAAGCCGAACGTGACAAACGTGATGTGAAACCCGGCCGCGGCTTCGTCAGCAAACACATCGGTGAGCCGCTCGCGCAATTGCTTCGTCAGCAGCTGGCTGGTGTCTATGACAAAGTTGGCGCTGTCACGGAGGCGGGCAAGCTGCTCGCGCTCGCTGGCGATGGCCTCAATCAGGCTGGTGTTGCTGTTGGCCAGCGGGTGGGCGCGACGGTTTTCCTTGTAGCGCTTCACAAGCGTCTCGTCGGTGGCATCCAGAAAGAGCACCTCGTAGCTCACGCCATAATCCTTCAGGTCATACAGCGCCTTGTAGATATCGCCGAAAAAGCGGCCCCCGCGGATGTCGGCGCCGATGGCTATCTTCGCCATATCCTGCTTGCGGCAAAGGCCCACCAGCGTGCCGATGAGCAGCGGCGGCAGGTTGTCCACGCAGAAGAACCCAAGATCCTCCATGGCGCGGATGGCATAGGACTTGCCCGCGCCGGATAACCCCGTGACAAGCACCAGTCTCATGTTGCAGCCCTCCCTCTCTTCAGCGATATGGCAGACTCCGAAGAATTCAAGATGCGTTCCGGCGGTACGCCGGCCTGTTTGGCTAATTCAAGCGCCAGAGCGAAATCCCCCACCCGTTCGGGGCAGTGGGCGTCAGAGCCGATCAGGAAGTTCACCCCGTGGTTCAGCGCCAGCTTCAGCGCGTCGGCATGGGGCAAGCCGTGGGCGCTGTTGATCTCGATGGCTGTGCCGGTCTTGGCTGCAGCGGCGGCCAAAGGATCCATCAGCACCGGATAGTGATAACCCGGATGGGTGAGCACATCCACGTCATAACGCTGAATCGCTGCAATCAACGCCTCAGTGCAGGACCTGGCAAGCCTTTTTCGCAGGCCATGGAACACCGTGGAGGCGTTCATTGCCCATTTCACGCGCCACACATACCCCTGCGAGGTGGTGAGCACCATGCGGTGCAGCCCCACTGCCAGGATATCCAGCAGCGACAGATATTTTTCCGGCACGTCGATGCGGCCATCCATAGAGACCACGTTGGCCTCCACGCCCAGAAGGATCTCGATCTGCCCCTGGTATTTCCGGTTGAGGCAGTCGATGATGCGGCGCATCTGCATCAGCTTTTCACCGGTCATGCCCATCAGCGGCTGTGAAAAGCCGTGATCGGTCAGCGCGATCCGCGTCAGCCCCTTTTCCAGCGCCTGGCGCACGTTGCACTCAATACTGCCGCGCCCATGGCTGTAGTAGGTGTGCGTATGATAATCGGCGACCAGCCGCCAGTCCTCCCCCAATTATGCGTCCTCCCCCACCAGCCGGACTTCCATTTCCAGCTCCACATCATAGAGCTCCTTGACGCGCCGCCGCACCTCGTCGGCCAGCGCGATGATATCGGCTGCGGTGGCGCCGCCGGTGTTTACCAAAAAACCCGCATGCTTTTCCGACACCTGCGCACCGCCCACCCGCAGGCCCTTAAGACCCGCATCGGCGATGAGCTTGCCGGCAAAATAGCCGCAGGGCCGCTTGAAGAAGCTGCCGGCGCTGGGCATCTCCAGCGGTTGTTTCTCCCGCCGCATATTGGTGTATTGATCCAGCAGTTCCTTGGATTGCGCGAGATCGCCCCGGCTCAGGCTCAGCGCCACAGACACAATGATGAGCTTTTCCTCCAGCGCAAGGCTGTGCCGATAGGAAAAGTTCATTTCGTCTTTCGTCAAGCCCAGCAGAGAGCCGTCGCGGGCAACCGCCTGCACCGACTGCACAATGTCTTGCATCTCTCCGCCATAAGCGCCGGCGTTCATCGCGGCGGCCCCGCCGATGCTGCCGGGGATGCCACTGGCAAACTCCATGCCGGTGAGCCCCTGGCGATAGGCCTCCGCCGCGACCTTGGAAAGCAACGCGCCGCCCTGGGCCGTCAGAACGTCGCCCCGCACGGTTACCGTGGCAAACCGGTCGCCCAACTGCATCACCGCGCCGCGGATGCCGCCATCGCGCACCAGCAGGTTGGAGCCGTTGCCCATCACCATCAGCCTGACAGACTCCTCACGGCAAACGCGCACAATCTCCGCCACATCCTCCGCCGCCTCCGGCAGCAGAAACATGTCAGCCGGGCCGCCCACGCGAAACGTGGTGTGGCGGCTCATTGGCTCATCAGCAAGCACTTTGCCGCTCCCCAGAGCGTCTGTGAGCCGGCGCAAAGCGGTGTCGGTTGCCATTCTTGCTGATCCCTCCCAATTGATTGCTCTATCTTACAGTATATCAACCCAAAACTCAATAAATCCATCGGAATGAAAATCTGCATGGTCGAAATCGCCCTGATTGGGTGACGCAATGCTCCGGCAGATAAGGCAAAGGGCACGGTTTCCCGTGCCCTTGCCTCCGGATGGGCTGCAGTGCCCCATGTCTCACGGATTCATCAGCGGCAGATATTTCTTTCTGGACGCTTCATATTTGGATTTGTGGGCGTTGGCCTGCTTCGTGGCGGCATTTGCCTTGCTCTTTTCGGCGTTGGCCGCCTTTTCCTCCTTGAGCATCAGTTGATAATATTCCTCCACATCGGAGCTCCAATAACCGTATACATAATAGTAATAGTATACCACTGCGGCAGCATAATCGTCCGCTTTCTTGTCGTGGGACCTATAACTGGCGTTGTGAGAGTCCGCCGCGGCCCTGTCGTCCTGGCAGGCGATCCACTCATTGAGGAAAGTGGCCCGCTCCTTGCAGCCGGAAACCACCTTGCCCGCGCCGGCTTTCAGCTCGTCCGGCAGCGCGGCAGACAGCGCGGTGATGATGCTCTGGTTTTTCTTTGCCCAATCTTGAGCAGAGGTTTTGATGCTGGCAGGCTTGGCCGATTTGTTGGCAAGCAGCTTGGTGATCTGTGTGTCGATGCTGGCAGAAGTCGCCATCGCATCCTTGGCGCCCTTCACGGCCTTTTTGAAGGAAAGCACCGTCTTTGCCTTCTGGCTCAGCCCAAGCCCCTCCAAGTTGCGCTTGCAGGCCACATTGGCATAATTGGGCTTGTCATTCAGACTTTTCAGATTTGCCTCAAAGCCATCCAGTTTCGCAATCCAGCCGGCATAGGTGTTCAGGTTCTCCACAAACTTGCCTTTCAGAGCGGCCTTATCCAGCGTGGCGCAATAATCCCGCAGGGTGGTCTGCAGCGTGGCGGCCTCCGCCAGATAGTCAATACTGGCCTGGATCGAAACTTTCCGGCTGTTGAAGTTGGCCGAAAGGTTCAGGCTGTCCGGCGCAATGCCCTTAAGGTTGACGGCGGCAAGCTTGCCCTCCAGCGCCTCGCATTGCCCCAGGAGCGCCTCAAGCTTTTTTGAGAGATCCGCAAGACTGGTGCCCGAATCGGCCGATAGGGAGCGGAACTCATCCTGAATCTGAGAGTTCTCAATAAAAAACGACAGCGCCTGACCGCGTTTTTGAATCGCCTCGCTGAAAGACTTTCTCTTCTCCTCCAGCGATCCGGTGAATGACAATGACGCCACCGCGCTGTCCAGGGCGGTGTTGCGGCTAACCAGAGCCTGATATGCCTTGGTGCTGCCTTCCTCCATCTCTTTTTCCAGCATGCCCGTCAAATCCTTGGCGACAGAGCCGTCTTCCGCTATGGCTTCGCGCAGCTTCTTGATCTTCGGGGCGGCGGCCTCCAACCTGGCCTGGAGCGCGGTGACTCCGGCAGACTCGTCTGTGGCCTTGCCCAGCAGCAACGGGTACTTTTCATTCAGCTCCGCGATGGAGGCAGATGCTTCGCTCAGTTTTTTCCCGATGCCCTCTGTAAAGTCGCACTCCTCACTGAGAGAAACCCCGGCGTCGCCGGTGCCTTGCTCAAAGCTGCGGGTAAGGTCGGCAACCTGCTGGATGTGCACATCCAGAGCGTCTTTGTATTTCCCATCAAAATAGAAATAGATCGCGGTGACACCGCCGGCAAGCACCAGCCCCGCCAGCACAACGCCGCAAATGATCAGGATCAGGATGTTCTTTCTGGACATTGGCAGAGCCCCCAAATATTACTATTTTCGACAGGATTATACATAATAAAAATGATCAATTCAAGATATTTTTGAGATTGATTTCCCCATTGGGGCACAAACGTTTGTCTACCTAAGCACAACCGGTCTACCTTGCACCGGCCAACGCCGACATGATACAATCATACCGGTGACAGGAGAGTCTGATGAAGAACCCGATAATAAACTTTTTCAACGGTTTAAGAACCTCGTTTTCCCATGTGCAGGGCAACGCGCGCGCCGTCGTGCTGATGCAGTTGCTTTGGGCGATCCCCTTCAGCATCTATTCCCCGTTTCTGACACAATACATGCTGAACCTGGGGTGCACCAGCGCGCAGGTCGGCTTGATCAACGCGGTGGGCATGATCACCGGAGGCGTGATCGGCCTGTTTGCCGGCTGGATCACGGACCGGTTGGGGCGGAAACGCGCCAACCTGATTGGCGACACCGTCTGCTGGGCAACCTACTGCCTGCTGCTTGCGTCGGCGCAGAACTTCACCTGGTTCATTGTCGCCAGCATCGCCAACTCCTTCGTGCGGCTGATCGGTGTGAGCTGGAACTGCACGCTGGTGGAAGGCACACCGCCGGACAAACGGATCACCGTGTTCTGGTGGCTCAATGTGATCAACACGCTTTCGGCCTGTTTCGCCCCTTTGATGGGCTTGATGATCGGCAACAGCGACTCCGGCAGAATGGTGCTCGTGATGCGCTGGGTGCTGCTGATTTCCGCGGGCATCCACCTTTTGGCGATCCTGATCCGCAACGGCATGCACGTGGAGACGGAAATCGGCCTCGAGCGCATGAAAGCGTCTCGCAATGAGAAGCCGACTGCCGCTCTCAAGGCATACGGACCGATGATCCGGCTGGTGCTTAAAAACCCGGTGCTGCTGCTTTTTATAGTCATCCGCTCTCTGTATTACGTGCAGATGAACCTGAAGGGCTCTTTCCAGTCGGTGGCCGTGGTGCAGGGGCTGGGGTTTGACTACGGCATGATCGGGCTGATCAGCCTGGTGTCCGGGCTGGTGATGCTGCCCACGCAGCTGATACTTCTGCCCAAGCTGAGCGCCTGGCCGGCCAACAAAACGCTGGCAGCCGGCATGACCATCCTGCTGGCCAGCAACCTGCTGCTGGCTCTCGCGCCTGTAGGAAGCACCGCCATTCTGATGATTGCCATCATCGTGACCGCCATGGGCACCGTGGCCACCGGTCTCATGGTGGACAGCGGCATTGCAAACGCCCTGCCGGACGCCGACCGCGCCCCGTTGATGGGCCTGATGACGGTGCTGCTGGTGATCCTCTCTGCGATTTTCCAGGTGTTGGGCGGCTTTTTGGCGGAGCTGCCGGGCATCGGGCCCAGGCTTCCGATGCTGCTGGTGGCGTTGCTGTTTGCGGCAAGCATCGGCTTGCTTGCGATGATCCGCAAGAAGGAGCTGCAGGCCCAGGCGGAATAGAGCCAATTCTCCTCAAACAACGGGGCTGCCGCCTTGCGCAAGGCGGCAGCCCCATCTATATGAACCGCCACCGCTCAAGACAATGATGGGCGGGCGCCCCTCGGCAGCGGCCATGATTTATAGTATTCAGAGGAGGCGTGTTGGGTGAGTAACAAAGTAAAAGCAAAAAAGCCGGGGTTTACCCGGCTTTTTCTGATTCACGAAACGGTTTGCTGCTACAGCTTGAACTCCTTCATGAGGGCCTCCACAGCCGCCCGCCTTCCTGCTTGTGGCACGCAGCAGGAC
>JAEYYW010000168.1 GCA_023428265.1 Bacillota bacterium
GCTGTGGCCGGCCTGGCGGGCAATCCCGCAGGCAAGCTCCACGTCCAGCCGGGCAATGCCCAGCACAGCGGCCATTGCGCCCGGCTGGCGGGCCGCGCACTCCTCCATGAGCCTGCCGCGGAAATCCACCAGGCGCACGGCCTCCGGCGCAGTCAGGGCCCCGGCGCAACCCAGCGCCGCGTATTCCCCCAGAGACAGACCGGCGGCGGCCTGCGGTTTCACGCCATACTTCCTGGTAAGCAGCCCGGCCACCGCCAGTTCCAGCGCCACCATGGCCGGCTGCACATAGCTTGTGCGGGTCAGCTTTGTGCCGTCCTCATCCAAGCACATGGCCCACACGTCCCGCCCGGTTGCGTCGCTGGCTTCCTGAAAAGCCTGCTGCACCTCGGTGTGCTGCTCATAGAGCGACCGGCCCATGCCGGCCGCCTGCGCCCCCTGGCCGGGGAAAAGAAACGCGATCTTCATCGTCTCAAGCCTTGGCGGCGGCGATGAAATCGGCGATGTCCTGCACGGTCTTGATCTTGCTGATGTCGTCAGTTTCGATCTTCACGCCGAACTCTTCCTCAAACGCCATTGCCAGCTCCACCATATCCAGGCTGTCGGCGCCCAGGTCCTTCATGACCAGGCTTTCGGGCTTGATGTCCTCTTCCTTGCAGTCCAGATTGTCCACCAGGATTTCCTTGATCTTTTCCATGCTCATGTGTGTCACCTCATGCGAATTTTATTGCAGAGCAGCGTTGCTGCCGGTTGCCGTTTATTAACTAGGGCCGGTACGGAGCCAGGCCCCTACATTGACATCATGATCGGGTTGCCTCCTTACCCCCTTTGTTTTTGCCAAAGGCAAAAATTCAAGGGGGGATGTCGCCATCAGGCGGCAGGGGGGATCTTCCACTCAATCCATGCCGACCCCCACGCGAAGCCCGCGCCGAAGGCGACCTCCACGATGTTCTGGCCGGGCAGAAGCAATCCCTTTTGCCTCATCTCATTCATTGCGATCGGGATGGAGGCGGCGCCGGTGTTGCCGTGGCTGTCTATGTTGACGAAAAATTTCTCCATCGGCAGGCCCAGGCGCTTGGCGGCGCTTTCGATGATGCGCAGATTGGCCTGATGGGGGATCACCCAATCGATGTCGGATAGCTGCCTGCCGGCCAGGCGTGCGGCTTCTGTCACAGCCTCCGGCACCGCCTCCACGGCGAAGCGGAACACATCCTGCCCGCTCATGCGGAACCTGTCGTCAAAAGCCTGCTCCTCAATCCAGGGGTTGCGCGCCGGATAAACGTTCTTTGCAAGAGCGCCGTCCACATCGCTGCGGCTGTTGAGGTAAAGCGCCTTGATGCCGTCGCCCCCGCGGGAGAGCACATAGGCCCCGGCTCCGTCGCCGAAGAGCACGCAGGTGGCCCGGTCAGTCCAGTCCACCAGCCTTGTGAGCATTTCAGAGCCCACCACCAGTGCGTGGCCATAGCCCATCGCTTCCATCATGCTGGCCGCTGCCGCCATCGCGTAAACAAGGCCGGTGCAGCCGCCGGATAGATCAAAGGAAGGGCCCTCCGGAAGGCCCAGGCGCTCCCGTAGCATTGCTGCCGCCATCGGAAAAAGATTATCCGGAGAGCTGGAGGCCACAATGACCAGGCTGATCGCCTCAGGCGCAAGGCCGCTGGACTCAATGGCTTGCCGGCTGGCCTTTTCCGCCATATCCAGCACCGTTTCACCGGCACTCACATGGCGGCGCTTGATGCCGGTGCGGGTGGTGATCCATTCGTCGCTGGTGTCCACCATGCCGGCCAGCATTTCGTTATCAACAACCATGGGCGGGTCATAAGCACCCAGCCCGGTGATGCTCACATTCATTGCGCCACCCCGACTTTGCGATACTTACGGTAGCGGGCATCCAGCAGCGCCGCCGGCTCCATCCGGCTCAGCGCCGCAAGCTCCTGCTCGATCGCGTCACCCAGCACCTTGGCGGTGCCGGCCATATTGGCGATCCTGAGCCCGCCCGGCGGCTCGGCAATCACCTGATCGCAGATGCCCAGCCCGACAAGGTCTTCGGCGGTCATTTTCAGCGCCTCGGCGGCCTCCGGCGCCTTTTTCGCGTCTTTATAAAGGATGCTGGCGCAGCCCTCCGGTGTAATCACCGAGTAGACGCTGTGCTCCAGCATGATGAGCCGGTCACACACGCCCAGCGCCAGCGCCCCGCCACTGAAGCCCTCACCGATCACAACCGAAATGATCGGCACCGGCAGCACGCCCATGCGCTGCAGGTTCATTGCGATGGCCTGGCCCTGGCCGCGCTCCTCAGCGCCGACACCGCAATAGGCGCCGGAGGTATCAATCAGGCAGAGGATGGGGCGGCCAAACCGCGCCGCCTGCTCCATGAGCCTCAAAGCCTTGCGGTAACCCTCCGGATGGGGCATGCCGAAATTGCGCTTGATCTTCTGCCCGATGGCGCGGCCCTTCTCGGTGCAGATCACCGTGACCGGCCTGCCGCGAAACAGCGCGATGCCGCCCACGATGGCCTCGTCGTCGGCATAGGCCCGATCGCCGTGCATCTCCAGAAAATCTTCGGTGAGCGCCTGGATGAATTGCAGCCCGTGGGGGCGGTCGGTGGCCCGGGCAATCTTGAGCGACTCCCACACCTTCGGCACAGGCTTGGCCTCGCTTGCGGAGGCGGGCTGGTCAGCGGGTTTGGCGGCCTCGGCGGCCTTTCGTTCAATTTCCTCCAGCAGGGCGGCGTGGCCGGGCATCAGCTGCCGCAGCTCCTCCAGCTTCTGCCGGATCGAGTCCAAATGTTCGTTCATCTCATGCTCCATGCAGTTTCAGGATCGTCGCCAGCGTTTTTGGCAGGTCTGCCCGGGGCACAACCATGTCCAAAAAGCCGTGCTCCAGTAGGAATTCACTGCGCTGGAAACCTTCCGGCAGCTCCTGGCGGATTGTTTGGCGGATCACCCTCATGCCGGTGAAGCCGATCGTGGCGCCCGGCTCGGCAAGGATGATGTCGCCCAGCATCGCGAAGCTTGCCGTCACGCCGCCGGTGGTGGGGTCGGTCAAAACGGCGATATAGGGCAGTTTGTGCTCGGCCAGCCGCTCCACCGACATGCTCACCTTGGCCATCTGCATCAGGCTCACCATGCCCTCCTGCATCCTGGCCCCGCCGGAGCAGCAAAACAGCACCAGCGGCAGCTTCTTTTCCATGGCCGCGTCGCTCAACGCCGCCAGGCCCTCGCCCAGCTGCGCGCCCATGCTGGCCATCAAAAACACAGGATCCATGATGCCGATGGCCACCTTGTGGCCGCCGATTTTGGCAAACCCGGTGATCAGCGCGTCGTGCCGGCCATTGGCGGCGCGGTTTTTGGCAAGCTTGCCGGCATAGTCCGGGAAGCCCAGCGGGTCCTCGATTGTCTCCGGCAGCGGCAGCTCCTCAAAGGTGCCGGCATCCACCGTGATCTCCAGGCGCCGGGCGGCCGAAAGGCGCTCATGCCTGCCGCAGGCCGGGCACACATCCAGGCTGCGGGCCCAGTGCTCCTCTTCGAAGGAAGCGCTGCAGGCGGAGCATTTTCTCAGCTCCTCCCGCGGAGCCTCCGGCTCCGGCGTTCTGTCTTCAAACAGCGGCCTGCGAGGCAGGAGCTTGCGGCCTCGTTCAAACAGGGACTGCATACAGCTCCTCCGTGTATCCGGGCAGCACATCCTTTTCCACCCAGGATGTGTGGCAGGACATCTCGTGAAATTCCTTCCGGTTGATCAGGTGCTTGAGGAAGTTGATGTTGGTGCCCACGCCCTCGATGGTGAGCTCTCCCAGCGCCTGGCGCATCCGCTGGATCGCGGCGGCACGGTTTTCCCCGTAAGTGACAAGCTTGAGAATCATCGCGTCATAATAAGGCGGGATCGTGCAGCCCTGATAGACCGCTGTGTCCACGCGCACACCGGGGCCGCCGGGCAGGATAAGCCTGCTCACCGTGCCCGGCGACGGCGCAAAGCCCTTGCCCGGCATTTCGGCGTTCACACGGCACTCAATGGCATGGCCGGAAAGCTGGATCGCGCTTTGGTCCAGCACAACGCGGTCGCCCATGGCGATGCGGAGCTGCGCCGCCACCAGGTCGATGCCGCTGATCATCTCGGTGATCGTGTGCTCCACCTGGATGCGGGTGTTCATTTCGATGAAGTAGGGCTTCCCGGCCTTGTCCACGATGAACTCCACTGTGCCGGCGTTTTCATAACCGGCAGCCAGCGCCGCGTCCACGGCCATGCGGCAGAGCTCCCGGTTGGTCTGTTCAGACACCGAAGCGGCAGGAGCCTCCTCCACAACCTTTTGCTTTTTCCTTTGAATGGAGCAGTCGCGGGTGCCCAGGTGCAGCGTGCGGCCGTGCTT
>JAEYYW010000021.1 GCA_023428265.1 Bacillota bacterium
GTGCTGAGCCGCGCCGCAGACCGGGTGGAAGCCCGCCGGGTGCTGGCCTCCTTGCGGCCGGAAAACGGCAACGGCGCGATGACCGAGGCGCTGGAGCTTGCTTCGGCCCTTTCGCGGGAAACCGGAGCCGGCGTCGCCGTGTTGTCAGACCGTTATTCCGGCGGCAGCGCCGTGACCATCGGTGCCGGCGGCGCAAACCGGGCTGTGGAGACGATTTCAGCCAGCCGGGTAAACGGCCAGCTCCAGGCGCTCACGGTGATCCGAAGCTATGGCTTTACCGGCACGGTTGCCGCCGAATGCCGCGCAGACGGAAAGCTTGTGGACGTGCGGGAAGCGGAGCTGCCGCTGGGCGACACAGCGGTGCTTTACTGGGCAAACCTGCCGCAGGACGCAAGACAGCTGAATGTGCGCCTGGTGGGGCAGGATGCCCTCGCGCCGGACGACAGTGCCGACTGCGTGGTGACCGCCGGAGAAACGAAGAAGGTGCTTCTGGTTACCGGCGGAAATGCCTTTTTGGAAGCGGCGCTGAAGCTTCGGGAGGATGTGGAGCTTTATAAGCAAGCCCCGTCTGACGGCGCGGAGCTCAAAGGATACGATCTGTATGTGTTTGACGGCGATGTGCCGGAGCAGCTTCCGCAAGACGGCGGCGTGATTGCCTTTCAGCCCTCCGGAAAGCTGGATGGGCTGGAAGCCGCCGAGTCCCAGGGCGGTGCGCTCTCTGCCGCGACAGGCACCCAGGCGGCTTCGTTGCTGCGCAATGTGGACCCCGGCAAGATCAAGCTGGCAAAGGCTGCTGCATTCACGCTGTCCGGCCAGTGGCAGCCGCTGGTCTGGCTCAATGACAAGGCAGCCATTGCCGTTTGCGAGCAGGGCGGCCAGCGTGTCGCCGCCTTCGGCTTTGATCTGCACGACAGCAACCTGCCGCTGCTGAAGGAGTTTCCCATCCTGATGCAAAACCTGCTCACGTGGATCATGAGTGATGTCACCGGCGGGGTCTCCATGGTCTCCGCCGGAAACTCCGTGCCGCTGCTGCCCCACGCGCTGAGCGCCAGGATCGAGGTTCTGACACCCTCCGGCGCCTCGGTGGCTGCCGCGCCGCCTTTTCCGGCGGCACCGTTTGCGGGCACCGGCGAGCTTGGGGTTTATGAAGTGCGCCAATATGGCCCCGACGGCAAGGAGCTATCCGCAGCCCGGTCCGGCTTTGCCGTGAACTTCCCCACAAGCACCGAGTCGGACCTTGCGGCGGTGGAGCCTCTGCCGGCGCTTGCCGGAGCGGGGGAGGGCCCGCGGGCTGTGGCGGTTACCAACTGGTGGCTCATTGCCGCCGCTGCCGCTTTTGCGCTGGTGTTGGGAGAATGGCTGGTGACCCGATATGGGCGTTGAGTTTGAGAGGGCATGGCTTCTATTGCTGATGGTGCCGGCTGCGCTGGTACTGCTGCCCACCCTGCGCAAAAAGTGGGATTTCCGGCTGAAGCTCAATGTGGCTGTGCGCTCCGTGGTGCTGTTGCTGCTGGTGCTGGCATTGGCCGGGATGAGCGTGGTCTTCCCTGGCGGCAGTCAGGCGCTGCTTATCGTGGCGGACCGATCCGACAGCATGCAGGCAAACCAGGATGGGCAGGCCGCTCTGATTGACGCGGTGGAGCACCGGAAAGGCGCTGTCAGCACCGGCTTGCTCGCCTTTGGCGGCAACGCGGCGGTGGAATATCTGCAGGGCACAGGCCGCTTTGCCGGGTTTGACACAAAGGTGAACACTGTCGCCACCGACATCGGCGGAGCCCTTGGCATGGGCTCGGCACTGTTGCCGCAGGACGCCGTGCGACGGGTGCTGCTGGTGACCGACGGGCTGGAAAACAGCGGCGATCTGCTCACCGCCGCCCGCACACTGGCCGCCGCCGGCGTCCGGATGGACGTGGCTTACTTTGAAGCCGCCCAACCTGCCGACGCGCAGGCCACATCGCTTGAGCTGCCCGGCTATCTGCACACGGGAGAGAAGTTTGAGCTGGTGGTCACGGTGCACTCCACGCAGGCCGGAGAGGCCACCTTGCGGCTTTACTGCGACAGGGCGCTTGCCGGTGAGCAGCAGGTGAAACTGCAAAAGGGCGAAAACCGGTTTGTGTTCAGCCTGACCGCGCAGACTGACGGCATCCATTCCTGGTCGGCGGAGCTTTCCGCGCCGTGGGATGCCTTTGCCGCCAACAACCGCGCCGATGGCCACACGCGTGTGATCGGAAGACCGGCGGTGCTGCTGGTGGCTGACGACCCGGCGGAGAGCGAGCAGCTGGGCAAGGTTTTGGAAAGCTCGGGCATTATCGTGCACAAAAAAGGCGCGGTGGAGCTGTCCGGCCGTCTGGACGACTATATGAAGTATCAGGCCATCGTGTTGAACAATGTGCAGGCACCCAGCCTGAGTGACGACGCGCAGCATATGCTGGACGCCTATGTGAAGGTGTTGGGCCGGGGTCTGCTGGTCACCGGCGGGCAAAACAGCTTCGCTCTGGGTGAGTATGAGGGCTCTGTGCTGGAGGAAATGCTGCCTGTAAACTCCAAGGTGGAGAACTATGCGGAGCTGCCCAAGCTTGGCTTGGTGCTGGTGATTGATAAATCCGGCAGCATGGACATGGGGCAATACGGCGTGTCCAAGCGCGACCTGGCCGTGGAGGCTGCCTGCCGCTCGGTGGAGATCCTGCAACCCAAGGATGAGGTGGGCGTGATTGCCTATGACGATCAGGCGGCCTGGGCCGTGCCGATGGGGCAAGCCACCGACACCAAGGCGCTGCAGGACCAGATCGCCACGATCCGCATCGGCGGCGGCACGATGATGTATACGCCCATGGTGATGGCGCGGGATGCGCTGCTGAAATCCGACGCGCAACTCAAGCACATCATCCTGCTGACCGACGGGCAGCCGGCAGACTCGGGGTTTGAAGAGCTGGCACGAGGCATGAAGGCAAATGGAATTACGCTTTCCACCGTCTGCATCGGCGAGGATGCCGACCGGGGCCTGCTGGGCGAGCTTGCTGAGCTGGGCGGCGGGCGGTCCTATGTGGTGGACGAGTTCAGCAACATCGTGTCCGTGTTCGCCAAGGAGACCTATATGGCCACCGGGGCCTATTTGCAGAACCGCACCTTTACACCGGCCTACACATCCTTTGCACCGGCGGCGCTGTCCGGCGGCATGCCGCCGCTTCACGGCTATGTAAACACCACGCCCAAGAGCATGGCTGAGGTGGAGCTGGTCAGCGACAAGGATCATGTTATCTACGCCCGCCGCCGCTACGGCCTGGGCCGCACCGCCGTGTGGACCAGCGACCTGAAGGGCCTGTGGACGAAGGATTTGCTGAGCTCGCAGAGCGCGGTGAAGATCATTTCCAACCTGGTGGCGCAGGTGATGCCGGAGGATGAGGGCAGCGGGGCGCTGGAGGCCGCTGTGGAGGGCAGCCAGGCCGTTGTGCGCCTGCAGGCAGACACCAGGGAAGGCGCATCGGCAAAGGCTACCGTGATTGCTCCGGACAACTCCACGTTTGACGTTGACTTGCAGCCGGTAAAACCCGGCCAGTTTGAGGCGCGGTTTGACGCCGCGCAGAGCGGCACCTACATCATCCGCGCCACGCAGCACCAACAGGGCCTGACGGATGTGGTGATGGAAACGGGCGTTTCCGTTGGCTGGTCCAGGGAATACGACATCCGTCATGACGACCCGCTGCCAAAGCTCAAAGAGGCGGCGCGCATCACCGGCGGTAAGCTGGTGGGCTCTGCCGAGGAACTGTTTGCGCAGGATGTCAGCGGCAAAAAAGGCCGGGCTGATTTGTCCGGGGTACTGCTGATCATCGCGCTGTTCCTCTTTGTGCTTGATATCGCCGCCCGGCGCATGCGCTGGGATGCCCGGCTGCCGGGGTGGCTGGCGGCGCGAAAGGGGAGAGCACCAGAAAAAGCTTCCACACCATTGGCTGCGCTAACCGATACCAATCAGGCGGCGGTGTCACCGGAGCGGCAGATCATCAGCGAAACCAAACCAGGGCCCAATGGCAGTGCGAAAACCCCTGCCGGGAAGGGCACGCAAGCCGTCAGTTCTGCGCAGTCACTGCTGGAAAAGAGGAAAAGCCAGAAACGGACATAGATGCGATTATGTCCGCCATCCGTGGTGCAGCCCGGATTGGGCAAAATTCTACCAAATCTCCATGTTTCCATATTGACTATGCAATCACGGGTTGTTACGATATGAGCTGTGAATTATTTCATTGAAATGTTATTAATTCACAGGTTATCATCGGAGGCGATGGATTTGGCCACCCTGATTGTCATGCCCAAGCAGGGCAACACCGTGGAAAGCTGCATACTGACCAAGTGGCTGATCAAAGAGGGCGAGGCTGTAAAGGCGGGGGCGCCCCTCTTTGCATATGAGACCGACAAAAGCGCCTTCGAGGAAGCCGCGCCGGCTGACGGCACATTGCTCAAACAGCTGCGGGATGAAGGCGACGATGTCCCCGTGATGGAGGGCGTCTGCGTGATCGGCCAACCCGGCGAGGATATCTCTGGGTTTCTTGCGTCGGCTCCGCAGGCGCAACCGGCAGTGGAAGCGCCGGGTGCCAGCAGGCCTGCCGCCGTTGTCCCCGAGCCCACGTCTGCACCGGCTGCTGCCACAATCACTACTGGCGAATTCAAGGCCTCGCCCAGGGCAAGGCATCTGGCTGAGAGCATGGGCCTTCATGCCGCTGATGCGCTGCCCACCGGCCCCGATGGCCGCGTGATCGAGCGCGACATCTGGGCACTGGCCAATGGGGTAAAACGCACCTCCGGCCAGGAGGCACCTGCCGGTGGCTATGAGGACATCAAGCTCACCAACATCCGCAGGCGCATCGCTGAGAGCATGCACCAATCGCTTTCCGAAATGGCGCAGCTCACGCACCACAGCTCCGCCGACGCCACGGCAATGCAGGCGTATCGCGCCAAGGCAAAGACCTTGGCCGCATCCGGCGGCGCCAATATCACACTCAATGACATGATACTGTTTGTGGTATCACGGGTGCTCACGCAGCACAAAGACATAAACGGCCACTTCCTGGGTGACAGAATGCGCCATTATCAGGATGTGCACTTGGGCATTGCGGTAGACACCGACCGGGGCCTGATGGTGCCCACGCTGTTTCAGGCCAACCGCATGTCTCTGGAAGAAATCTCCCGCAGGAGCAAGGAGCTGGCCGAGCGCTGCCGTAACGGCGCCATCAGCCCCGATATGCTCTCTGGCGGCACGTTCACCGTCTCCAACCTGGGTGTTTTGGGTGTGGAGCTGTTCACGCCGGTCATCAACCCGCCGCAAATTGGCATCCTGGGTGTTTGCGCGATCCTGGACCGCCCACGCAGGGCAGCCGGCGGCGGCATTGAGCTCTATCCGGCGCTGGGCCTGTCTTTGACCTATGACCACCGGGCGGTGGACGGCGCCCCGGCGTCCCGCTTCCTGCAGGACATTTGCAAAGCGTTTGCGGATTTTGAAACTTTTTTGGCCCAGAACCAGGAGGCATAAATGGATAGTTTTGATCTTGCCATCATCGGCGGCGGCCCGGCGGGATATCGGGCCGCAGAGCTGGCCCAAAAGGGTGGGTTGAAGACGGTGCTGTTTGAGAAGAAGGCATTGGGCGGCACCTGCCTCAACGAAGGCTGCATACCGACGAAAGCGCTGCTGAACTCCGCAAAGATCTATGCCGCCGCAAGAGACGGTGCCCGCTTCGGCGTGGTCGCCCCGGGCATCGCGCTGGACCATAAGGCCGCCATGGCCCACAAGGGCCGGGTCGTCAAGACACTGGTGGGCGGCGTGGAGTTGAAGATGAAGAAAGCCGGCGTCACCGTTGTGCCGGAAGCCGCGACGATCACGGGGCGTACGAACGACGGTTTTTCGGTTATGGCGGGGGAGCGGGGCTACACTGCCAAAAGGCTGCTGATCTGCTCCGGCTCGGTGCCGGTGCTGCCGCCCATCGCCGGCCTTCGGGAATCGCTGGCCTCCGGCTTTGCCGTCACGTCCACCGAAATGCTCGATCTGGTCGAGCTGCCAAAGAGGCTTGTTGTGATCGGCGGCGGCGTGATCGGGCTGGAAATGGCCAGCTATTATCACGAGGCCGGCTCCGCGGTAGAGGTTGTTGAGATGCTGTCGAAGATCGGCGGACCCATCGATGAGAAGCTTTCCAGCCTGCTGCAAAAGGCGCTGGAGAAGAGCGGCGTGAAGTTCAACCTGAGCTGCAAGGTGACGCGGATTGAAGCGGGGAAGGTCGTCTATGAGAAGGACGGCGCGGAGCAATCTGTCGAAGCGGACAAGGTGCTTGTTTCCATCGGCCGCAGAGCCTTCACCGAAGGCCTGGGGCTGGAGACGATCGGGGTGGCGCTGGAGCGCGGCGCAGTGGTTGTGGATGAAAAGGGACGCACCAACGTGGGCGGCGTGTTTGCCGCCGGCGACGCAAACGGTCGCTCCATGCTGGCCCACACGGCCTATCGCGAAGCGGAGCTGTGCGTCAACACGATGCTGGGAGTGAGTGACCGAATGGATTATGACGCGATCCCGGCGGTCATTTATACGCACCCGGAAGTGGCCGGTGTGGGCTTGACTGCCGAGGCCGCCCGGCAGAAAGGCATCGCCGTGGACGTGGTGGAGCTGCCGCTGCGCTACTCCGGCCGCTACATTGCCGAAAACCCGTCCGGCAACGACATTTGCGTGCTCGTGGCCGACAAGATCACGCATAAAGTGCTGGGCGTCCATCTGTGCGGCAACTATGCCTCTGAAATGATCTATGGCGCGGCGATGATGATCGAGCGCAGCATGCGCGTGGAAGACGTCCGAAAGGTCGTGTTCCCGCACCCCACCGTTTCCGAGGTCATCCGTGAAGCCGCTTTTGGGCTCCAGGAGACTTCCCGGAAGGAGAAGGATCAATGACCAAGATTTTGACCGTAGACCCACAAAAGGCCCGTGCCTCAGGTTGGATCGAGTTTGACAGCATCCCTGTGAACCAATATAGCCGCACTGTCACCGAAGAGCGGGTAAACTATACCGATGAGCAGCTGCTGTGCATTCTCCATGACATGGCGGTGATCCGCGAGTTTGAGTCAATGCTCAACTCCATCAAGCGCACCGGCGAATACAACGGCCTCAAATGCGGCTACGGCGGCCCGGCCCACTTATCAATGGGGCAGGAAGCGTCGGCGGTAGGGCAGGCTTTCCACCTCACGATTGACGACTATATCTTCGGCTCCCACCGCAGCCATGGCGAAATACTGGCCAAGGGCCTCTCGGCGATCAGCAAGCTTTCCGATGACGAGCTCATGCGCATCATGAAGCAGGCCAACGGCGGGCGCATCCTTGCCGTGGTGGAAAGGTATTTCAAAGCCAACACCGTGAAGGAGCTGGCAAAGGCGTTTCTCGTCTATGGCGCGATTGCGGAGATCTTCGCCAAGGAAGCGGGCTTCAACAAAGGCCTGGGCGGCTCGATGCACACGTTCTTCATCCCGTTCGGCATCTTCCCCAACAACGCCATCGTGGGCGGCTCAGCCGGCATCGCGGCCGGCGCGGCGCTCTATAAGCGTGTGAACGCCAAGGGCGGCATTGTGATTGCCAACATCGGCGACGGCTCGCTGGGCTGCGGCCCGGTGTGGGAGGCGTTCAACTTTGCCGCCATGGATCAGTTGACAGAGCTGTGGGAAGAAGGCCACAACGGCGGCCTGCCGATCCTGTTCAACATCTTCAACAACCACTACGGCATGGGCGGCCAGACCGTGGGCGAAACGATGGCTTATCAAATGGCCGCCCGCATCGGCGCGGGCATCAGCCCCACGCAACTGCACGCCGAACGGGTGGACGGTTTCAACCCGTTGGCCGTGATCGACGCGGTGGCCCGCAAGAAGAAGATCCTGTTGGAAGGCCGGGGCCCGGCGCTGATGGATGTGGTGACTTATCGTTACAGCGGCCATTCGCCCTCCGACGCCTCCACCTATCGCACCGAGGAGGAGATCAGGGCCTGGCAGGATCAGGATCCGCTCACGGCCTTCCCGGCGGAGCTCATTCTGGCGGGCGTTACCAGCGGGGATGCGGTGGCTGCCCTCTGGGAGAGCACCCGTGCGCTGATCTTCGAGGCCATGAGGCTTGCCGCCGACAATGATATTTCACCTTGCATGTCGCTTGCCGCCAACCCCGATGCCATCGCAGACCTGATGTTTTCCAACAAGAAGAAGGAGGCCATGGCCGACGGCCCCTGCGTTTCGCTGCTGCCCATCGAGGATAACCCCCGCGTGCAGGCGCTGAGCAAGAAAGAGCGCTTCGGTTTGGATGCCTCGGGCAAGCCGATCTCAAAGAACAAAATCTACCAGCTCCGCGACGGCATCTTCGAGGCGCTGATCGGCAAGTTCTACACCGATCCCACCCTCGTTGCCTATGGCGAGGACAATCGCGACTGGGGCGGGGCTTTCGCCGTCTATAGGGGCCTGACCGAGGCGATGCCCTATCACCGGCTGTTTAACTCGCCCATCAGCGAGGCGGCCATCGTGGCTTCTGCCGTGGGCTACGCAATGTGCGGAGGCCGCGCCGTGGTGGAGCTGATGTATTGCGATTTCATGGGCCGCGCCGGCGATGAAATCTTCAACCAGCTGGCAAAATGGCAGGCCATGTCGGCGCAGGAGCTGGAGATGCCGGTGGTGCTGCGCCTCTCCGTGGGCATGAAATACGGCGCCCAGCACAGCCAGGACTGGACGTCCATCGCCGCCCACATTCCCGGCCTCAAGGTTGTTTATCCCGTCACGCCCTACGACGCCAAGGGTCTGATGAACGCGGCGCTCAGCGGCACCGACCCGGTGCTGTTCTTTGAAAGCCAGCGGCTTTACGACATCGGAGAGCTGTTCCATCAGCAAGGCGTGCCCGAAGGATATTATGAGATCCCGATCGGCCAACCGGATGTGAAGCGCGTTGGCCGCGACGTCACGATCCTTACGATCGGAGCGGCGCTCTATACGGCCATCGCTGCGGCTGATGAACTGCAGGCCAAACACAATCTTTCCGCCGAGGTCATCGACGCCCGCTCGATGGTGCCGTTTGACTACTCATTGGTGCTGGAGTCGGTCAGGAAGACGGGCAGGATTGTCATTGTCACAGAGGCCTGCGAGCGCGGCAGCTTTGCCGCCGACCTCAGCCGCAACATCACCGAGCTTGCCTTTGATGACCTGGATGCACCGCCGGTGGTCATCGGCGCCCGAAACTGGGTCACACCGGCCACGGAGCTTGAAAGCGCGTTTTTCCCGCAGCCTTGGTGGATCATTGAGGCCATCCATGAGAAGATCCTACCGCTGCCGGGCTATGTGCCGCAGGGGCAGTTCACCAACGCCGCGCAGGCGGTCAGGGCGAAAAGGGGAGTGTAAATAAGTCACATAAAATTAATGCTTGCCGAGAGGTTTTGTGAGTCTCAACTTCTCGGTTTTTATCTATGTTGGCTTGGTTATCCAAAAAATCATGAATTTTTGAGGTAATAAATCATGAGCGACTTGGCAAAATTGATAGCGTTTCTGGATTTACTAGAAGAAAAGAAAATCTACTACAGATTGAACAAAATTCGAGACAGCCTCATGATAGAAATCGCCGTTCCCGGCCAACGCTGGGAAGTTGAGTTTATGGTGGATGGCTCTGTCGTGGTGGAAAAGTTTTTAAGCAGCGGGCAGATGTTCAATGAAGATGAATTGGGTGTGCTTTTACGTGAATACTCAGATTGAGCCAAAGAATTCAGGTGATACTGAGGCTATTTGACTTTTTACTCACATCGGCTATAATATATGTGACAAAAGAACCGTCATAGTGCTTTTTTCTATGAAAGGCTTTTAATTTTTTACGACAAGGTGTGGTAAAGATGAAAGAGCCTTTTGTTTTTTTATCTTCTGAAATTACCAGAGAAAACGCGCTCGTTCTGATTCAATGGCTGCAGGACGAGGAGGTAGTGCGTTATTTGAGTGACGCGCGCGATGTGTCACACCAGATCCAGCAGGCTGTGGAAAGGGTGCGTCTGCCAGTGTTGACCCACCTGTTCAGCCAGGACGGCCGGTTCTTCTTGGCATACAATCGGCAGAATGTTCCGGTTGGGTTCCTTCGCCTTGCCGTTTGCGGTGCCGAGGTTGAAATGGTCGTTGTCATCGGCGATCGCAGCCAATGGGGCAAGCGGCTGGGGAGCGCCGTCATCCGGGAGGGGATGAAGCTTGCCTTTTTCCAATTGCGAGCCAAGAGGATCAGGGCCAAGATTCATCTGCATAACACCCGCTCCATAAGGGCTTTCCAGCGGGTGGGCTTTCAGCAGGAATATGACACGCCATCGCTCCGGTGCTTCTCCATGACGATGGAGCAATATCTGAAGTCTGTTCAGGCAGCTCCGGTGAAGGAAATCTATATCACCGAGATAGACAGAGACCGGTTGAAACGGCTCATTGACCGGGAGCTGCGCGGGCAGGGCGATATGGCGCCGGATGCAATTCAGGATCTGGAAAACGAGCTGGAGCGCGCCGTCATCATGCACCCGCACACGGTTCCGAACACGGTGGTGACGATGAACACCAAGGCATTGCTGCGCCTTGACAAGCAGGAGATGGAAGTATCCCTGCTGTATCCAGGGGATGCGGAAAGCCGGGAGGAAGGAATCTCTGTTCTCAGCCCGGTGGGCACTGCCATCCTGGGGTATTCGGAGGGAGACAGCATCCATTGGGAAACGCCCCAGGGAGAGCTTGCGATCAAGGTCATGGAAATTCTGTATCAGCCGGAGGCGGCCGGACACTACCATTTGTAGACCAAGCGGGGAAACGCGCAGGGATATCAGCGGTGAAGAGGATCAACACAGTCGAATCAATGGAGGCAAGGAAGATGGAACACAAACTGATCGTTACAAGCACCGATCGGGACCGGCTCGTGCGTCTCATGGAGGATCATCGGCAGGAAGCCGGCGACCCCACAACCGCGTCTATCCAGAAGCTGGATGGCGAGTTGCGCAAGGCGACGATTGTTGCCCCGCAGGAGCTGCCGCAGGAAGTTGTCAGCATGAACACCAAGGCCCTGGTGCGCCTGAACGGCAAAGAGAAAGAGATTTCTCTGGTATATCCCGATGATGCCAACTGGGGCAACGGGAAGCTTTCCGTCTTTTCCCCGATCGGCACGGCGCTGCTTGGCTATCGGGAGGGCGACCGGATTGAGTGGAGCGTGCCCTCGGGCAGCATGGAAATCGAAATTCAAAAGGTTCTGTATCAACCAGAGGCGGCGGGAGATTATCACCTGTAGGCTCTTGTGCTGACATAACATCCATGAGGTGATCAGGATGATGCCGGTTTTGTTCATCGGCCATGGCTCCCCAATGAACGCAGTCGAGGACAATGCGTTTACCCGCGGATGGCGGGAGATCGCTTGCCGGATACCGCGGCCGCAGGCCATCCTATGCGTCTCGGCTCACTGGTATACCGCCGGTACGCTCGTGATGGACAACGCCAACCCCAAAATGATCTATGACATGTATGGCTTCCCAAGGGAGCTTTATGAAGTCGTGTATGCAGCCCCCGGCGCGCCGGAGTTGGCCCGGCAAACCAACGGCCTGTTGAGCGGCATTTCGGTGCTCGACAACACCTGGGGGTTCGACCATGGCGCATGGTCTGTGCTGCGTGTGATGTTTCCGGCGGCGGACATTCCCGTCTTCCAGGTCAGTGTGGACCGCAATGCCACGCCGCAGGCCCATTATGATATCGGGCGAAGGCTCGCACCGCTGCGGGAGCAGGGCGTGCTGATCCTGGGCAGCGGAAATGTGGTGCACAACCTTGGGTTGGTGGACTTTGAGCTGGAAGGCGGTTACCGCTGGGCGGAAGAGTTTGATCGGTATATTACCAACGCTATCCGCTCGGGAGATCATCAGAAAGCGATTGAATTCCGGCGAGCGGGGGAGAGTGCTCGCAGGGCCGTGCCCATTCTGGACCATTACGCGCCTTTGCTCACGGCGCTTGGGGCGGCGGAAGGCGATGGAGATGTGTTGGTATTCAACGACAGGTGTGTGATGGGCTCCGTGTCGATGGCGTGCTATCTGCTTGTGCCGGGAGAGTAAGAGAATGGGATTGATAAAGCTGGATTTCGATGTTGACGCTCCCGTCGAGCGGGTTTGGGATTTTGGGCTACAGGCCGTAAGGATTCCGGAGTGGCAGTTTGACGTTGTGGCGGTGAAGGGCATCGACGGCCCAATCGACTGCAAGGGGACCAAATACATCCTGGTCTATCAAAAGGCCGGCCGGCTCCTGGAGAGCCCGGTGGAGGTTTCCCGCTTCGAACCGGAAACCTGGACTGTCGAAACGACGGGGCGCACGCCGCTGGGCGGATATTTCAAGTCCAGAACGGAGATGAGCGCCGTGGCGAAAAACAGGACGCATATCGATTGGGTGATGGATTACCGGTTGCCAGGATGGTTTGTCGGAGTGCTGATGGACAAGCTGTTGTTCCAAATGGCGTTCAAGAGAACGGTTCAAAGATATAACACCAACTTTAAAGTGCTCGCGGAAGGCAACGTAATAAATGTTTAGTCCTCAGGGCACCATCACCAGTTATTTTGTTGATTAATAAGTTTCCAGTATTTTCATGAGGGGGAGCGTCATATAACGCTCCCCCTTCTAGTCATTTAGTCATCATCTCTCCTGGAAAAGCCCGGCCGAAACGGCGGTGCAACCTTTTGCAGTAGATCCATCAACTCGCGCTCATAATCCACGCGCACTTCGCACTGCCTGTCAAACACCATCGTGGCCTTGTTGCCCGGTGTAAACGGGGGCCAGTGTGGCAGCATCGGGTGGTTCGGGTCTCCGCTACGGGCAAAGTTGACATATGCGCCGCAGAACTGCTCTTCCAGCGTCTCTGTAACCCCTTCGATGCTGCACACAGGGATGATGGCGCAGTTATGGAACGCAAACGGGATGTCCGCGCAATGCCAGGCCGGCTTGCCATCATCATAATCAAATTCCAGCGAGAACATGTAGGAATACACCGGCGCGCTGGCCACCGCGGATTTCTGCTCCAGATATTTGAGCGTAGGCACGCGGAACATCGCATCCATATCCAGCAGATCCACCTCGTTCTTGTCCGGATAGGCCAGGCGGAACAGCCGGATCAGCTCGTCGGCAGCGTCGCCGTATTTGTCGGCAACCAGCTTGCGCCTTTCTTCCGCCGGCAGGCTGTATTTGCCCGGCACACCGGGCCCGAATGCGAACTCCGCGATCACGGTGCCGGCCATGGTCGGGATCATTTTGGCATTTTCTGAGAAACCCACCTTCAGCGGGTCGCCCAGATACCAATCGTTGGGTGTGGGGCCGGTCGTCGCCTGGATGTTTTGCTTGCGGAGCGCTTTGCCTGCCTTCCGGAACGCCGCAGCCAGATCCGCAAAGGGCAGGGTTTCCAGCTTTTCCACGTCGCCTTCAGACAATTTGAGCTCTTTCAGCATCGCCAGCACAACCGCCCTGTCGTCACGGACACTGCCGAAGGACATGTCAAACACACCGCTCATCACAATTGCCTTGTGGAAAAGACCGGCTGCCGAGGGGATCTGCATCAGCGTGGTCACCTTTGCGCCGCCGCCGGATTGGCCGAAGATCGTCACATTCTCGGGGTCGCCGCCAAATGCCGTGATGTTGTCACGCACCCAGCGAAGAGCCTCCACAATATCGGCCATGCCGGAGTTGCCGGAGTTGGCATACTGCGCACCAAAGGAAGAAAGGTCCAGGTAACCGAGGATGTTCAGGCGGTGGTTCAACGTTACAACGACCACATCTCCATAGCGGCACAGGCTGTCGCCGTCATAGGCAACCTGCTCAATGGAGGAGCCCGCTGAAAAACCGCCGCCGTGCAGCCACACCATAACCGGCTTTTTTGCCGTGGGGTCAATGCTGCGCGACCAGATGTTCAGAAACTGGCAATCCTCATGTTCCGGCCAGAGCCTGTGGGGCATGAAAAGCTCATTTTCATGGGAAAATGGCTCCAGCAGCGGTGCAATGCAACCATAACCCAGCGCATCCTTTACGCCATCCCATGGCTGCACAGGCGTGGGCATTTTGAAGCGCTTGGCCTCCGCATATTTGATGCCATGAAATGTGAATGTGCCGTCAAACACGAATCCGCGCAGCTTGCCGGCCTTCGTTTGCACAATAGGCTCCGATGAGGAACAGATGAATTTTCTGCCCATACTTCTCCAGCTCCTTTGCAGTTTCATTAATTCGTATTATAAGTTAAGTAACGTTGCTCTGCAAACAAATGGAACGAGGGTTTGGATCATCTGATAAAAAGTGATGACGGTTGCATGTTTATCCATGAAAATAGGATAAACCAATGCAAAAACTGCCGGTGTGCGCAGGCCGCCAATGTCTATCGGAATGCATCGCGCAATATCTGTATTGCCTCCTCCATTTCCATCCCATTGCGAACCTCCGGCAGATACAGCATCTCCGCCAGCACCCGGTCCATTTCCGACGGCTGCTGCACCGTGGTCCAGTTCCCATAGAAAATGCTGTCCTCAGCAGTATACTGATCCTGCATCAGCCCCATGGATTGGATCAATTCTTCCAAAATCAAGTGGTTCCGTACCGTCTGGCTTGTCACATCGCTGGCGATGGCGACGGTGCCTTTCGTGATCGACTGGCTGTCGAACTCCGTCCAGAAGAACCCCCAGTTGCCGACCACATATCCGTCCACCACGTTTTTCATGTTGTCCAGCTTCACAAACCAGATGTCCGCGTTGGCGTCTTTTGTCACCAATGAGATTCCCGGGTAACCTTTTATGCCGTTGAGCCAACCCATTGCGCGGCGCACGGCATCCAGATCATCCTCAGTCGGTTCTCCGTGCACAGCCAGGCGGACCGGTGCCGCCCATTTCCGGATCGACATGCCGGAGCCGCCGTATTCACTGCCACCGGCCACGGTGCGGAAGGCGCCCAGCAGTTCCTCTTTGGTCAGACCCTCCACATCGAACAAACTGCCGGTTGCAGCAGAAGGAGACGGCGACAGGGCTGCCTGATCCGGGGTGCGGGAGGGCGCCGGGCTATCCCCTGCTGTGGTGTGCGACTGGGCAAGCGGTGACTGCTGCGGAGCGGGCAGGGGAAAAAGCCCGCAGCCGGTATTGGCGGCAATGGCAATAATGAGGAATATGAGAAGAATCCGCTTCATCGAAAGCATCCTGTTTCACCAGAGTTTGATCCTTATCGCCATTCTAGCTTGCCGGTGCCGTGATCGTCAATATGGGCCCATTCTTTGATTTTCCCACCGGTTTCGGGTATACTTCAAATAACCTTCAGGAGGATCTGCCCGTGCCTTTTTTGCCTGTGACAAAAGAAGAAATGACCGCCCTCGGCTGGGACAGGCCGGACTTTGTGTTCGTGTCCGGCGACGCCTATGTGGACCACCCCAGCTTCGGCCACGCGATCATCTCACGGGTGCTGGAAAAGCAGGGGTTTCGCGTGGCAATGCTCTGCCAGCCGGACTGGCGCGGAAAGGCTGACTTCCAGCGTTTCGGGCGGCCAAGGTTGGGTTTTTTGGTCTCCGCCGGCAACATTGACAGCATGGTCAACCATTACACTGCAAACAAGAAAAAGCGCAGCCAGGACGCTTATGCACCCGGCGGCAAGGCGGGCATGAGGCCGGACCGGGCCACGATCGTTTACTGCAACCGCATCCGTGAGGCCTATTCCAACATCCCGGTCATCATCGGCGGTGTGGAAGCAAGCCTGCGGCGATTTGCTCATTACGACTATTGGGACAATGCCGTGCGCCGCAGCATCCTGACCGACTCCGGCGCCAACCTGCTGGTTTATGGCATGGGCGAGCTTGCCATCGCGCAGGTGGCAAAGCTCATGGAGAAGGGTGTGCCAATCGGCAACCTGCGCACAATCCCCGGCACCTGCGCCATTTCCGAATCGCAAGAGGAGGCGGGGGAGGGCATCGTGCTACCCTCCGCCGATGACGTCTCCACCAGCAAGCGGAAATATGCCGAGGCATTCCGCGTGCAGTATGAGCAGCAGGATGCCGCCCGCGGCAAGCGCCTGATCCAGAAACAGGATAAAAACTGGCTCATTCAGAACCCTCCGGCCCGGCCTCTCACGCAAGCTGAGATGGACGAAGTCTATGAGCTGCCCTACATGCGCACCTGGCACCCGATGTATGCCAAACAGGGAGGCGTGCCGGCAATAGCCGAGGTGGAGTTCTCCCTTGTTTCCTCGCGCGGGTGCTTCGGCGGCTGCTCGTTTTGCGCGCTGCACTTCCAGCAGGGCAGGGTGATCCAGGCCCGAAGTCACCAGTCGCTTTTGAAGGAAGCGGAGATGCTCACCAAGCTGCCGGGCTTCAAAGGCTACATCCACGATGTGGGCGGCCCCACTGCCAACTTCCGCATGACCGCCTGCGAGGGGCAGACCGAGCGCGGAGCCTGCTCCCACCGGCAGTGCCTCTATCCCAAGCCCTGCGAGCGCCTCACGCCCGACCATTCGGACTACATCGAGCTGCTCCGTAAGCTTCGGGCCATCCCCGGCGTCAAGAAGGTGTTCATCCGCTCCGGCCTGCGTTTCGATTATCTTCTGGCCGACCGCAAGGGATCGGCGTTTTTGAAGGAGCTTTGCGAGCACCACATCAGCGGGCAGCTGAAGGTCGCGCCGGAGCATGTGTCCGACACGGTGCTGCGGGCAATGGGCAAGCCGTCCTTCGATGTCTACCGCCAGTTTGTGCAGCGCTACCAAAACATGAACGAGCGCCTGGGCATGGAGCAATACCTGGTGCCCTATTTCATCTCATCCCACCCCGGCAGCGACCTCAAGGCTGCCATTGAGCTGGCGGAAGCCATGCGTGACATGCGCATTTACCCCGAGCAGGTGCAGGATTTCTACCCCACGCCGGGGTCTGTCTCCACCTGCATGTATCACACCGGTATCGATCCCAGGACGATGCAGCCGGTGCATGTGCCAATGGGGGAGGAGCGCCGCATGCAGCGGGCGCTGCTGCAATACACCCGCAAGGAGAATCATGCCCTGGTGCGCAAGGCGCTCACGCAAGCCGGCCGCACAGACCTGATCGGCGGCAGCCCCAAGTGCCTTGTGCCTGCTGAGGGCACTGTGCCTTACCGCCCGTCTGGGAAGCCAAAAGCGGCAGGGCAAGGGCGTACGGCTGCCAAGCAGCCGGGCAGAAAGGCCCCAACCGGCAAGCAAAAGCCCCCGGCAAAAACCGGAGGCGGAAAAGCGATTGGGAAACCGGTTCAGGGTGGAGCGGTTAAGAGGAAGGAGAATGGCCGGGGGAAAAGCAAGTAGTCAAGTAGAGCAGGGGGAGCAGCATTACTTCCTCCCCACGCAATACACCTTCATGGCCTTGCTCTGGAAGGCAGCCAGCCCCGGTTTCACCTTGTCAATGTTTTCGGTGAACCGCTGGTCGTCCACATAAAGGTTGCTCAAGCCCGCATAGACTTCCAGCGAGCAGTCATAAAAACTATCGTCGATATAGTGGAAGTGGCGGTCAATCACGGCCTGCACGGCGGGGTCGGCGGGGTCGCGGCCTTCGGCCATCAGGTCAGCCAAGTCGGTCTGGATCTGGCCGCCCTTCTGCATGACCTCAGCCCACTCCCTTTTGCCATATCGTTTGGTTTTGTCGCGCTGCTGCCAACCGGGATACTTTTGGTCCACTTCCTGGGCATATTTCTTTTGCTGTTCCTCAATCTCGGTCATGTCGAAGTTCTCAAAATAGTCCTTGTCCTGCATCATGTTGCCTCCTTTGATTGCGTTTAAGGTCTTGTCCACGGTGTCCAGCAGCTTGTCCAGCCGCTCGCGGCGTTTAAGCAGCAGCGAGCGGTGCTGCCGCAGCGTACTGGCTTCGTCAAAGCCGGGGCTGTCCAGTATGGCACGAATCGCTTCCAACGAAAAATCCAGCTCCTTGAAGAACAGCACCTGCTGCAGGCGCTTGAGCTCCACCGGGCCATAAAGCCGATAGCCCGCACCGCTGTGCGCCGCCGGACGCAGCAGCCCGATCTCGTCGTAGTGGTGCAGCGTGCGCACGCTGACGCCTGCCAGTCTGGATAGTTCTTTGACCGTGTAGTTCATTGCTCATCATCTCCCGGCCGGATGATTGCAGTATAAACTATGACGCTGCGTGAGGGTCAAGATTTATTTTTGCATATTTTGCGGCAGGGGGGATTTCCCTTGACAATCCCCCAATTGATGCTATGATTTCCAAGTATTCCAATGCCCGGAGATCACCATGTCCGAACGCATCACCAGCCTGCAAAACCCCCGCGTCAAAAACATACTGCGCCTATCCAAAGCCAACGAGCGCCGCCGGCAGGAGCTCATTGTGATTGAGGGCTTCCGTGAGATATCCATGGCCGTGCAGTCGGGGTTTCTTGTGCGGGAGTTGTATGTCGCGCCGGAGGTCAATCCCCATCCGGACACGCAGGCGCTGCTGGCAGCCTTGCCGCCCGATTGCGCGGTTTATGAGATCGCCAGGGCGGTGTTTGAAAAGGCAGCCTACCGCGACAACTCTGATGGGCTGATCGCGCTGGCCGAGCCCAAGGCGCTCTCCCTGGACGCATTGAAGCTGGAGGATAACCCGCTGATCCTGGTGATGGAATCGCCGGAAAAGCCCGGCAACATCGGCGCAATCCTACGCACCGCCGATGCTGCGGCGCTGGACGCCGTGATCGTGTGCGATCCCAAAACAGACCTTTATAATCCGAATGTGATCAGATCCAGCCTTGGGTGCATCTTCAGCTGCCCGATTGCGGTTTGCACCTCCAGGGAGGCCCTGGATTTTCTTGCGGAGCGTGGAATCCGCACCTATGCCGCGGCGCTTTCGGCAAGCAAGTATTATTACGAAGCGGATTTCACCGGCCCAGCAGCCATTGTGATGGGCTCGGAAGCTGACGGGTTGACAGGGCTCTGGCTGAGCGAGGCCAGCATGCAGATCAAGATTCCCATGGGTGGCCGGGTGGATTCATTAAACCTTTCCACCTCGGCGGCGGTGCTGGTGTTTGACGCCAAGCGGCAGCGCGATTGCCGCGGCACCCCATGAGAGCAGGAGCCCCATGAAGAAACTGGACGGATGGATCCTCTACAACGGCTCTCTGAAAAGCTCCAAGTTTCAGGAGCATATTGACTGGCTGGCTTCCAGCCTGCAACGGCATGGCGCAACCTGCGTTGCGGTGCACAATGGCATGATGCCGGCGTTGATTGCCGGTGACCAGATCGCCCTGCGGCAGGGTCTGGAGCTTCCATTGCCGGACTTTGCAGTGTTTTGGGACAAGGATGTGCGCCTGGGCTTGCAGTTGGAGGCAATGGGCCTGCGGCTCTTTAACCCGGCATCCGTCGTGGCGGCTTGTGATGACAAATCGATGACCCACATTGCGTTGGCAGCCCAGGGCATCCCCATGCCCAAGACCATTGTGGCGCCGCTTATTTTCTCCGGCCACGGAGAGCACGACCAGCATTTTCTGGAATATGTGCAGGACGAGTTGAAGTTCCCGATGGTAGTGAAGGAATGCTTCGGTTCCTTCGGGGCGCAGGTTTATCTGGCGCAAAACCCGACGGAGCTTGCTGCTTTGCACAGCAATCTGCTCCACACCCCGCATCTGTATCAGCAGTTCATCGCGACCAGTTATGGCCGTGATGTGCGCATCCAGGTGGTGGGGGAGCAGGCTGTGGCCTCCGTGCTGCGGGTGTCTGACCATGACTTCCGCGCCAATGTGACCAACGGCGGCAGGATGGAGCCATTCCAGCCACCCCGGGAGTTTACCGACATGGCCATCCGCTGCAGCCGCGTTCTGGGTGCCGATTTTACCGGCGTGGACCTGCTCTTTGGGCCAGGCGGCGAACCGGTGCTCTGCGAGGTCAATTCCAACGCCCACTTTAAAAACCTTTTCAACTGCACCGGCGTGGATGTGGCCGATCACATCGCCCGGCACATTACCCGGGTGATGACCCATGGATGAGGGCTGGCTTATCTACTGCCGGGAAGACTGGCAGAAGAACCGTGCCTATGCGGACCGCCTGATGGAGCGGGCAGGCGTTTATGGCCTGGGTCTGAAGCTAGCGTTGCGGGAAGAGCTGGGCGATGCGGCTTTGGCCAGCGGCCCGTTGCCGCTCTTTGCCGTGAACCGCTCGCGAGACTGGTGCTTGGCGCAGGGGATGGAGCGGGCAGGGTGCATCGTCTCCAATCCCTCCGAGGCCTGCCGGATCGGCAACGACAAGGTGGAAAGCCACCGGTTGGCGGCGCGGTTGGGGCTTCCGCAGGTGGATATGGCCGTTTGCCGTAACGATCCCGATGCGTTGGGATCGCAGCAGTTGGGCTATCCGGTAGTGGTAAAAGACCCGTTTGGTCATGGCGGCACCGGCGTTTTCCTGGCCCGCAACCGGGAGGAACTGCTGTCAGTTGCCGCCCGGCTGCCCTGTGGATCGGTGCTGCTGCAGCGCCTCTGCCGCATGCCCGGCGTCGATCTTCGCGTGTTTGTGCTGGACGGGGAAGTGCTGGCCGCCGTGCGCCGGCAATCGAGCACGGATTTCCGCGCTAACCTGTCGTTGGGAGCTTCGGTGGAGCTGTGTGAGCCGGGGGCCCGTGAGGTGGAAATGGTGCGGGCGATCACAGCCGCGCTGCCGCTGGACTATGCCGGCATTGATTTCATTTATGACAGCCCCGATCAGCCTTTATTCAACGAGATCGAAGACGCTGTGGGGTCCCGATCGCTGTATCAGCTGGGCGGGCCGGACACGGCGGATGCCTATATGGCGCTTCTCGCGCAGAAGATCAAGCGCAGTTGAACCAGGCTCGCCTTCCTTTTGAAGGAGAGAAGAGAACCTTTTGTAGTGCTTTTGAATGACAAGCCCCCCAAATAGGTATATAATGAACGCAATATGATCCACAATATGAAAGTGCAGCGCCATCTGTGCGCATACGGAAGGAACCCTATGGAATCAAATCATGATTTAAAACTTGCCGTCTTGATTGACGCGGAAAATGTGTCCTACAGCTGGGTCAAGCCCATCATGGCTGAGATTGCCCGCTACGGCACACCCACGATCAAGCGCATCTATACCGACTGGACGCAGCCCACCTCTTCCGGGTGGAAGAATGTGCTGCTGGAATATGCCATCACGCCGATCCAGCAATACCGCTACACCGCCGGGAAGAACAGTTCCGACGCCGCGATGATCATCGACGCGATGGACATCCTCTACTCCCAGAAGGTGGACGGCTTTTGCATCGTCTCCAGCGACAGTGACTTTACAAGGCTGGCGCAGCGGCTCCGCGAGGCGGGCATGCGCGTGCTGGGAATTGGCGTAAAGAAGACGCCGGTGCCCTTTAAGGCATCCTGCGAACGGTTCATCTATGTGGAAAACCTGAAGGAGACACCGGTGGAAACGCCGCCGGCCATCAGCAAAGCCGCCGCCCAGCATGCCGCGGCTGCAGCCGTTGCGGCTGCAGCCGGCAACGGTAACGCCATTGCCGCGTCGGCGGATTCCTCCGATGAGGAGTCGGCCATGAGCATCGAAAAACTGGCCAAACTGCTGGCCGTGACCACAACCGACCTGGCTGAGGAGTCTGGCTGGGCATCGCTTTCCGACGTTGGCAGCTTGCTGGCCAAGAAGGTGCCGGATTTTGACACCCGCAACTACGGGTTCCGCACACTGACGCCGCTGGTGGAATCGCTGGGCATCTTTGAAATCGACAAGCGCCAGACCAGCCGGCCCAACATCTGGCATGTTTACATCAAGAACAAATAAGCCATGGAGATCCCAAATCTGACAGACGCTGTTTTCCTCCGCCGGGAAAACCGCTTTGCCGCCAAGGTGCTGCTGAATGGCCGGATCGTGGCCTGCCATGTGCCCAACTCCGGGCGGCTGCGAGAGCTGCTGGTGGCGGATGCCCCGGTGCGTGTGATTCCTTATCGGGGCGGCGGCAAAACTGCCTGCGGCCTTGTGATGGTGAAAAACCTGGGCCATTGGGTGGTGATCGATGCCCACCGCGCCAACGCCGTGGCGCAGGAAGCAATCCTCAATGGCATCGTGCCGGGCCTCGAAAGCGTTGAAGCGATCCGGAGAGAGGTCACATGCGGCAGCAGCCGGTTTGATCTGGCCTGCATGGTGAACGGCGTGCTCCAATATGTGGAGGTGAAATGCTCCACACTGCAGAAAGATGGCGTCGGCATGTTTCCAGACGCTCCCACTGAGCGGGGTTGGAAACACCTGCGGGAGCTCACGGAGCTAAGCCTTGGCGGTACTTGCTGCCATGTGCTGTTTGTGATGCAGCACCCGGCTTCGCAATCGTTCCGGCCCCATTGGGAGACTGACCCGGTGTTTGCCCGGCTGCTGGGAGATGCCATCGACGCCGGTGTGCGGGTGCATGCGCTCGTCTGCCAGGTGGATGAATGCTCCGTGAGAGCCGTTGGCGCGGTGGCGGTGTCCAAATCCGTCACAGTTCCCCCTGGAGCCATCCCGCAGGCGTAGGCGGGGGAGTTGCCTTCATTGATGCCTGCCAGAACCTGATCAACAGTGATGAAACTGAATGGAGCCGCGCGGAGGTTCGCCGTGCGGCCTTTTTGCTGTAATTTTACTTTCCGAGCCTGCGGCTGTATAATATGCGGCAACGGCGTTATATTTTTCCATGTTTGCGTGCAGGGGAGTATCATTGGATCAACAGGATGTAAAGACCTATCTGGAGCAGGCAAAAACATTGGGCTCCCGGTTGGGGCTGGAGCGCGTCTCCAGGCTTTGCTCGCTGCTTGGTGATCCGCAGGACAGCCTGCCAACTGTCCATGTGGCCGGCACAAACGGCAAGGGCAGCACGGCCAGCATGATTGCCTGCGCGCTCACAGCGGCGGGAGTGCGGTGCGGGCTTTACACCTCCCCCTATCTGAATAACCCCAGAGAAAGCTTGCGCATTGGCGGAGCGGTGATTCCGCAGGCGGAGTATGATAAAGTCGCGGCCCTTGTCGCGGCGCAGGGCAGGGCAATGGAGCGCTCCGGTGATGGGCCGACAGCCTTTGAGCTGGAGACGGCGATCGCCTTTCTATGGTTTCGACAGCAGGGCTGCGCCATGGCTATGATCGAAACGGGGCTGGGCGGCAGGCTGGACGCTACCAATGTGATCCGGCGCCCCGCCGTGTCGGTGATCACAAGCATCTCCTTTGATCATGTGAACATTCTCGGCGATACTCTGGAGAAAATCGCCTATGAGAAATGCGGCATTCTCAAACCCGGCGGCCTGGCGGTGAGCGATCCCTGCCAGCCGGAGGAAGCGCTGGCTGTGATCAGCCGGCGGGCGGCCGAGGAAGGGAACCGCCTGATACTTCCGGATTGGAGTGCCGTTCAGGTGCAGGATACCGGCATGTGGGGCAGCCGCTTTGTGTATGGCGGACTGCCGCTTGCCATAAGGCTGCCCGGCAGGCACCAGATCCGCAACGCCATCACCGCCGTGGAGGCGCTCAGGGCGCTGGGCCCGGCCTGCGGCATTGCCATTACAGACAGCCACATCGCAGCCGGCCTTGCCGCCGCGGCAATGCCCCTGCGGCAGGAGTGGGTGGATGGCAGACCGGCCATGCTGCTGGACGGAGCCCACAATCTGGACAAGCTCACCGCGTTTGCCGACACAATCAAAACCCATCTGGCCGGCCGCAGGGTGATCGCCGTGATGGGCATGCTGAAAGACAAACAATATGAGCCGTCGGTGGCGCTGATTGCCCGGTTGAGCAGCGGTTTTATCGCCTGTGCGCCGGAAAGCGACCGGGCGCTGGAGAGCCAGACCACAGCGGCAATTGCGCGCCTGCATTGCACTGCCGTCGCGGTGGATGATAATGTGGCGCGGGCGGTGGCTCTGGCCCGTGATTGGGCCGGAGCAGATGGCGTGGTTGTGGTGTGCGGTTCGTTTTATTTGGCCGGGCCGGCCAGGGCGGCCTTGCGTGGGATTTTTTTTCAGGATGAGTGAGAAATGAATAACCAAACCAAAAACATGGTGCTGTCTGCCTTGTTCATCGCTCTCAGCGTTGTATTGACCAGGCTGCTCTCGCAACAGCTCTTCATTGCCGGCGTGCCGGCCAGCAGGCTGTCAGCCGGGTTTGTGCCGCTGATCCTGGTGGGGATGATCTGCGGCCCTGTTTGGGGGCTGCTGGCCGGAGCGCTGGCGGATATCGTGGGTTTTTTCGCGTTCCCAAGCGGCATGTATTACCCGCTGCTCACCGTTACGAGCGCATTGGTGGGTTTTTTGCCCGGCCTGATCGTGCGCATCGGTGTAAAACTGCCGGAATGGCTGAAGACATTGCTGTGTGTGTTCACCTCACAGATTCTATGTTCGATGCTGCTGCAGACATTTTTCCTGTCAGTCTCATTTGGCAAGGCGTTTGAAGTGCTTTTAGCTCCCCGGGCGATTGTGGCGCTGGTGATGCTGCCGGTTTATTTTTTGTTGGTGCAAAGCGTTCTCATGGCGCTGCACCGGGGCAGGCTTATCCCGTCCAGGCTGGGTAGCAGGCCGGAGTAATCCGCTGCACCCGGTGCAGAAGCGTTCACTGCAATGAGAAGGTCAGCTCGCCTTGCTGCCCATCCACCACAATGGTGCTGCCATCCGCCACCTGCCCGGCCACGATCATCCGGCCAATGTGTGTTTCCAGGTGCTTTTGCAGATAACGCTTGATGGGTCGGGCGCCATAAGCGGGCGAGTAGGCTTCGCTTGCGATCAGGTCATTGGCTTGTTCGGTCAATACCAACCCCACGTCGCGCTCAGCGAGCCGAGCGCGCAGTTCTTCCACCGCCAGGCCGATGATCTGCTGGATATGCTCCTTTGTGAGCGGGTGGAACATCACGATCTCATCAATGCGGTTCAGGAACTCCGGGCGGAAGCGGGTGCGCAGCTCTCCCATCACCATGCGGCGGGTGTCTTCATTGATGTCGCCATCCTGGTCCAGGCCTTCCAGCAGGTATTGGCTGCCGATGTTGGAGGTCATGATAACCACGGTGTTCTTGAAATCCACCGTGCGGCCCTGGCTGTCGGTCAGCCTGCCGTCATCCAGCAGCTGCAGCAGCGTGTTGAAGACTTCCGGGTGGGCCTTCTCAATCTCGTCAAACAGGATTACGGAGTAGGGCTTGCGGCGCACGGCCTCCGTGAGCTGCCCGCCTTCCTCATAACCCACATATCCGGGCGGCGCGCCGATCAGGCGGGCAACGGTGTGGCGCTCCTGGTATTCGCTCATGTCGATTCGCACCAGGTTTTCCTCCGTGTCAAAAAGCACCTGCGCCAGCACCTTGGCAAGCTCAGTCTTGCCGACGCCTGTGGGCCCGAGGAAGATAAACGAACCGATTGGGCGGCGGGGGTCCTTGAGGCCAGACCGCGCACGGATGACCGCATCGGCCACACCGGAAACGGCTTCATCCTGCCCGATCACGCGCTTGTGCAGGATTTCTTCCAAATGCAGCAGCTTTGTCTTTTCGCTTTCAACCAATCGGGTGACCGGGATGCCGGTCCATTTGGAAACCACTTCCGCGATTTCCTCCTCGGTCACAGCCTCGCGGAGCATCCGGTTTTCACTTCCGCTGGCGGCTTCCTGCTTGTGCCGCGTCTCCTCCAGCTTCCGCTTGAGCTCCGGCAGCCTGCCGTGTTTAAGCTCCGCCAGTTTGTTCAGGTCATATTTTCGTTCGGACTCCTCGATCTCATGGTTGACCTGCTCGATTTCCTCCTGAATGCGCTTGACCTCTGCGATGCCCTGCTTTTCCAGCTCCCACCGGGCCTTCATTTCAGTTTCCGTGGTCTTGAGCCCGGCGATTTCCTCCGCCAGCTTTTCCCTGCGGACGCGAGAGCCCTCGTCGTCCTCCTTGCCCAGTGCCTGGTTTTCAATCTCCAGCGTGAGGATCCTGCGGCTGATCTGATCCAGCTCCGCCGGCAGGCTGTCGATCTCCGTGCGCAGCATCGCGGCTGCCTCATCCATCAGGTCAATGGCCTTGTCCGGCAGGAACCGGTCTGTGATGTAGCGGTTGGAGAGCGTGGCGCATGCGATCAGCGCGTTGTCGGTGATGCGCACGCCGTGGTGGATTTCAAACTTTTCCTTCAAGCCCCGCAGGATTGAGATCGTGTCTTCCACACTCGGCTGGTCGATCAGCACCGGTTGAAAACGCCGTTCGAGCGCCGCGTCTTTCTCGATGTATTTGCGATATTCATCCAGCGTGGTCGCGCGGATGCACCGGAGCTCGCCGCGGGCCAGCATCGGTTTGAGAATGTTGCCGGCGTCCATGGAGCCTTCGGTCTTGCCTGCGCCCACAATTGTGTGCAGCTCATCAATGAAGAGGATCACTTTGCCGTCGCTTTTTTCGATTTCATTGAGAACAGCCTTCAGGCGCTCCTCAAACTCGCCGCGGTATTTTGCCCCGGCAATCAATGCACCCATGTCCAGCGAGAAGATCGTTTTGTCCTTCAGACTGTCCGGCACGTCGTTTCGCACAATGCGCTGGGCAAGGCCCTCCACCACGGCGGTTTTGCCGGTGCCCGGTTCGCCGATCAGCACCGGATTGTTCTTGGTGCGGCGGGAGAGGATTCTCACCACGCGGCGAATCTCCTCGTCACGGCCAATCACCGGGTCCAGCTTGCCGGATCTTGCGGCCTCCACCAGGTCCCGCCCGAACTTTTCCAGCGCCTGATAGGAGCTTTCCGGATCCTGGTTGGTAATGCGCTGGTTGCTGCGCACCTTGCCCAGAGCGGCCAGGAACTTCTCCTTGGTGAGGCCGTGCTTTTGAAAAAGCTTGGCAGACGGCGTGCCGTGCTCCTCCAGGAGCGCCAGATAAAGGTGCTCCACACCGGCGAATTCATCCTTGAAGGCTTTGGCGCGGTCCTGCCCATCCAGCAGCAGCTTGTTGAAGCGCCGTGTGGCATACAACCCGTCGCCGCCCATCACCTTGGGCAGCTTGTTCAGTTCCGCCTCCACATCGGATAGCAGCAGCGCCGGGTCTGCACCGGCCATCTGCACCAGCTTGGGGATCAAGCCGTCATCCTGCGCCAGCAGCGAGTTGTGCAGGTGCTCGCCGTCCAATTGCTGATTGCCCAGGCGCACGGCCACATCCTGCGATTCCAGGATGGCCTGCTGGGCTTTTTGGGTGAATTTCTCGATGTTCATTGCTGTCACCTCGTGGGAGTTCATTAGTAGTCAGTAGAGGCCACCATATGGTATTATCGCCCGCCATGGAACCGTGACACCTTTGCCAGTTCCTGATACAGCTTCTTTTCCTCCTCGGAGAGGGAGGGGGGGTTGACGATCCGTACGGTCAAATACAAGTCGCCTCGCTGCCCCTGTCTGTTTTTATACCCTTTTCCGGCGATGCGTATCCGGCTGCCGGTTTGCACCCCGGGCGGCACTTTCACCACGATTTCGCCGTCAATGGTTTGAAATGCGGTTTTCGCGCCCAGCGCCGCTTCCCACGGAGCCAGCTTGATGTCTGTGGTGAGGTCGAGGCCATTGAGCGTGTATTTCCCGCCGTGGAACTTCGCCGCCATCAGCAGGTCTCCGCTGCCGCCCTTGCCCGTGCCGGGCTCGCCCTGGCCGGCCAGCCGGATTCGCTCGCCCTCCATCGTGCCAGCCGGGATCGTAAACTCAATCGTTATGCGCTTGCCGCCTGTTTCCAGCGCGATGCGCTTTTTCGCCCCGTGGAAGGCTTCCTCCACCGTCAGCTCCACGGTCGCCTCCACATCCTGGCCCCGCATGTCGGTGGAATACTGCCTGCCGGAGCTGAAGATGTCGGCACTGCCCATATTTCCCATGCCGCGCCCGCGGCCAAACAGCATCTCAAAAAAGTCGGAAAAGCCGCTCTCGCCGCCGGTGAACACAGTGGAGCCGCCGAACCCCTCAAACCCGCCGAAGCCCCGGCCCTGCGCCTGCCCATAACCGTATTTGGAGGGGTCAAAGTTCATTTGGTCTCCATTGCCGATGTTCTTCCTCAGCTCGTCATACTCCTTGCGGCGCTGTGCGTTGCCAAGCACCTCATAGGCCTCGTTGACCTTTTTGAACTGCTCCTCGGCTTTTTTGTCATTTGGATGCATATCAGGATGGTATTGCTTGGCCAGCTTGCGAAAGGCCTTCTTGATGTCGGCTTCGCTGGCAGTTTCGCTCACGCCCAACGTCTTGTAATAATCCTGGTATTGCATGGTTTCACCTTCAATTAGACTATCTTTGACCAAAATCATTTTATACCATATCTTACCCCTTTGCAAGGGTTTTGTACGCAAATTCATCGCAATAATCAATGTCTCTTTTCACAAAGGTGGGGGAGGGGCAGGGGTGAGGGTTTGAGAAGAATCCAGCCCACAATAAAAGGATTTTGCGAAAGATGGCGAAATAATTAATAATCGAAAACAGAATATGGAGAAATCTTGATGAGAAGAGTATTGGTTAATTTAATTATCATTGTTATTTGTGCAGCAAATTGCTCTTGTTCGTATGCACCGGTATCGTCATCAATGCAAACGTCATTAAAAACACTGACACCTGAAACTAATCAGATCACATACGAGGCAACAACTACATCAAATTCGATTGCCTCTAGCTCGTTGCCAGCAGAATCATCGGCATTATTTTCATCGGTTGCTGAACCTGCTACTCCCACACCAGTGCCGGAAGAAACCGACGAAGCGGCAACCACTCCTGACTATTACATTGCTGATCTGAAGAGTGTCGGGTTGTCCAATGAGGAGTATCGTAAAATCGCTTGCATGCTGTACTCCGCTTCAAATGCGGGCTTGTATATGAAAAACGTTTCAAAGCTGTCAGACAAGGATTATCTGTATTTCTGCTTTTGGGTTCTGAATGAAATATCCTACAGCGATTTTGGATCCGGTATTGTGATTGATACAGATATGGAGACCAGTGATTGTGTTGTATCTTTAGGGTCAATTCGGGAAATTCTCTCATCCGCATTTGGGAAAGAGTATTCTTCGAAATATGCCGGCAGTTATGACGATATTGGCATTTATCGCAAAGGGGATCGGTTTCTTTTTTATCAGGTTGAAGGCGGTAGTTACGCATATCCTTATGTATACAAGATACAAAGAATTTCAAATAATCGAATAAAGCTATCTATAGATATCGTGACATCCACAAACTTTGATTCCACATTCACAGCAAAGGCGGAAGCCATTATAGAGGAAAACAAGGAAAGTATATTCGGTTTTCGGCTCGTCTCAATGAAAAAGACAAGAGTATCCGAGCCTAGATTCAACATAGTGCAGGCGTCATCAGTTTTATCTCAGACTGATAGTATGAATTTTCATCCTCGCAATGTTCTGGATCGGGATATCAAAACCATATGGGCATCAAAGCCAGGAAAAGAGCAATGGATCAAAATATCCTCAGGCAGTCCGCAAACAATTACAGGGTTCATCTACAGATTTGACGACTTCACAGAAGATTCATATGATTTCGCTATTCCTGCACCAATTGAGAGTATTGAGTTCTCTGATGGTACGGTGTTTCGATTGAGAGAGTCAAATGTATATACAGGGTTTTTTGTTTCTTTTGGCAAGGCCATAAAGACGACCTATATCAAGATCAACATGGTAGGGGAGGATACAGATAAGCTTGGGTACTACCTCGCAGATTTTATCCCTTATTAGTTGGCCTGTTAGGGGCGGGGTTCTAGGTTGCATAGGCGAGAAGCGACCGAAGGACGCGGCCAGCTCATACCCACCCCAGGAAGGCGGTTTTACTGGGGCACGGGCCGGGACGGAGCCCGGACCCTACTGATGGAGTAGGAGCTGAATCTCTACATGCAAACTTAGCCCTTCCCCCAATGCCATGGGGGAAGGGGTTGGGGATGAGGGTTAGAATGCTCTGGGGGAGGGGCAGGGGTGAGGGTTTGTATATTGGTGGAGAAACAGGATTACCGTCGGAATCATGGAGTAGTAGCCGGTGAATGTCAAAGCGGCAAGGCTGGCCAGGGCCAATGCCAGCGCTTTCTTCATGTGTGTTTCACTGCTTTCCCTTGTGAGGTACAAATGGTTGTGGGTTCATTATACAGGAATATTTGGGAGGAGTAAAATCAAGGTAGCTGGATCTGGAACTCTGAAGGACTACTTGCCTGATTTCTGCTGTAACATCTGAGGGAACTCCATTAATGACCTCCTCCTGTCGCCTGTGGGCGACATCCCCCTCCAAGAGGGGGACGAGATAGCTTGGAGAAGAGAGTATTCTACCTTTCTCGCCTCCCCCCTGGAGGGAGGTGGCTGCCGCAGCAGCCGGAAGGAGGTCTCTTGGTTGGAGCGGGGTCTGCTTCGCCCCATCATGTATTACCTGCTCTGCTCAATCCTAACGTTAAGAATCGAGTATAGTCCGCCTAATTAACTGAAAAACGGAGACTTATCCCTTATACCCTCATTGCTGTATAATGAAATGTGTATATTCTATATGGCTGGTGGTGATGGGAATGCCGCAGGTAAAAATTCAAATCATAAAGATATCTGACATTTCATCTTGTCCCGGAAGGGTAGAGTGTATATTGAATGATGCATGGGGTAATCAACATACTTTTAACGAAAAAATACCCATAGTAACCAGTCATAAAATAGACACTAGCAGCGAGTTTCCTCAGGATGGAGTAATCCGATGTGAAGTGTTGATGGAATGGAGAAATGAAGAGGGGAAGAAAATCATAACTGTCACCACTGAAAATCCGGATCATGTTGAAACGATAAGTGGTATCTTTGAATTTGATTTGTTTTCGGATCAGGTATTGGATACCTGGTAAGGAGGGCTGGCAGCATGTACTAGCTATATGTTCTGTTCGTGCCTGAAGAATGAACGAGCCGTCTGCATGGTTGGGCAGACGGCATCCTTTTTTGTTCACGACCAATATGTGTGGGGGCTCTCGGTAGGGGCAGGGTTCCATACCTGTCCCAGTGAGATGCAGTTAGTACTTCCCCCTCTTTGTATACTCCGTATGCAGCAGCTCATGGCTCTTGTGCCCGTTTGGATGCCCCAAATACACCTCATACAGCTTCATCACATCAGGGTTCTCGTGGCTCTTGCGCAAGGTCTTGGATTCATCCTCAGTATAGATCGCCCGCATGCGCTTGGCGGCCACATCGGGGTCGTCGCTCCTTGGCTGGCCGCCGCCGGTGATGCACCCACCGGGGCACCCCATCACCTCAATGAAGAGGTAGGGGCTGGTGCCTGCTTCAATCTCATCCATCAGGATGGACGCGCCCTTGAGGCCGGAGGTGACCGCCACGGCCACCGTGACGCCGTTGAGGAACGACCACTCCGGCTTGCAGTCTTCAAGCGTGATCGTGGCAGACTTCACCCGCTCGAAGCCCTGGATGGGCTCGATGTGCAGCCCGTCAAAGGGCAGCTCGCGGCCAGTCACCACCTCATAAACGGTGCGCAGCGCCGCTTCCATCACGCCGCCGGTGGTACCGAAGATATCGGCAGCACCGGTGGACATACCCAGCGGGCTGTCAAATGCTCCGTCCGGCAGGCTGAGGAAGTCAATGCCGGCGGCCTTGATCATGCGGGCAAGCTCTCGGGTGGTGAGCACGGCGTCCACGTTTGGCATGCCATCGTTTTGCATCTCGGGCCGCTGGATCTCATACTTCTTGGCCGTGCAGGGCATGATCGAGACCACGTAAAGGCTCTTGGGGTCAATGCCCTGCTGCTCTGCGAAGAAGGACTTCACCAGCGCGCCCAGCATCGTGTGGGGGCTCTTGCAGCTGGAGAGGTGGCCCAGCCGGTCACTGTAGTAATGCTCCACATACTTGATCCAACCGGGGCTGCAGCTGGTGATCATGGGCAGCACCGGCTCCGGCAGATGCTCCGGCAGGCCCAGCTTTGCGATTTGCTCGTCGGTCACCTTGCCGGCTTCCTTGAAGCTTGCCACGATGCGGCCCAGCAGCTCAAAGCCCTCCTCCAGGATCGTGAGGTCGGCGGTGAAATTGGTGTCAAACACATACCGGAAGCCCAGCTCCCGGAGTGCAGATGCCATCTTGCCGGTCACGCGGCTTCCGGCGGGCAGGCCGAAGTCCTCGCCCAGCGCCGCGCGGATGGCCGGGGCTGTTTGCACGACCACGGTCTTGGCGGGGTCAGCCAGCGCCTTCCAAACCTCGGCGGTGCTGTCATGCTCCTTGAGTGCGTTCACCGGGCACACCACGGTGCACTGGCCGCAGTTGGCGCAGGCGGCACTGCCCAGCAGCAGGTGCTCGCCGGGGCTGATCGTGGTGGCAAAGCCACGGTCCTGGGCGTTCAGCACGCCCACGCCCTGCACCTCGTTGCAAACTGTGACGCAGCGGCGGCACAAAATGCACTTGCTTGCGTCGCGGGTGATGGAGGGGGAGGAGTCATCGATAAAGTCCTTGGACTTCTCGCCCTCAAAGCGCGATGCGTCCACCTGCATCAGCTCGCCAAGTTCCTGCAGCTCGCAATGGCGGTTGCGCCCGCAGTTCAGGCAGTCCTTCGGGTGGTCGGATAGGATCAGCTCATAGAGCACTTTGCGGGCCCGGCGCACGCGGGCGGAGTTGGTGTGGATCACCATGCCGTTTGCCACCTGTGTGACGCAGCTGGCCTGCAGGCCCTTGGCGCCCTCCACCTCCACCACGCAGATGCGGCAGGAGCCGATCTTGTGCTTGTCCTTCAGGTA
>JAEYYW010000037.1 GCA_023428265.1 Bacillota bacterium
GCAGTCCGCCTGCTTCTCCTTGTGATGCTCAATCATCCGGGAGTAATCCATCTTGTAGATATGATCACCAGACAGCACCAGCACAAGCTCCGGATCAAAGCTTTCGATGAAGTGCATGTTTTGATAAATGGCGTTGGCCGTGCCCTTATACCACTCGCCGGCCTTGCCCCTGATGAATGGTGGCAGGATGCTCACACCGCCATGGATGCGGTCAAGGTCCCAGCTTTGCCCATTGCCGATATAGCTGTTGAGCACAAGCGGCTGATACTGCGTGAGCACGCCCACGGTGTCAATGCCCGAATTGATGCAATTGGACAGTGTGAAATCAATGATGCGGTATTTCCCGCCGAATGGCACAGCCGGCTTGGCCAGATCCTTGGTGAGCACACCCAGCCTCGACCCCTGCCCCCCTGCCAGCAGCATTGCAATGCAATCCTTCTTCAATTGCACGGGCACCTCCTTGCTTGAATCCGAAATATGGATCGTTTTCACGATTTGGTCATTGCTCCGTGTCGGCAGCCATCTTCAGATAAACCGAGGCCAAAGGCGGCACCGTCATCACAATGGAGTGGCGGTGGCCGTGCATCGGCACATCCGTTGACTCCATCGGCTTGTTTGTGTGCCCCCAGCCGCCATACTCCGCGGCGTCACTGTTGAGCACCTCACAATAGACACCGGGCACCGGCACACCGATGCGATATCTTTCGCGGGCGACCGGAGCGAAATTGCACACAACGATCACCTCGCAGCCGTCGAGTGCAATCCGGCGGAAGGCGATGATGTTTTGTGCCGCGTCGTCATTGGCGATCCAGGCAAACCCCTCCGGGCAGCTGTCAAGCTGCCAGAATGCCGGCTCCGCCAGATAAAGCCGGTTGAGGCTGCAAACGAAACCGGAGAGCTCACGGTGGCGTGGATACTCCAGCAGATGCCAGTCCAGCGCCTTTTTGTAATCCCACTCAATGAACTGCCCAAATTCAGCACCCATAAACAGCAGCTTTTTGCCGGGGTGGGCCATCATGTATGCCAGAAACACCCGCTCATTGGCAAACTTCTCGTCATAGCTGCCGGGCATTTTGTTCAGGAGCGAGCGCTTGCCGTGCACCACCTCATCGTGGGAGATGGGCAGCACAAAGTTTTCACTGAATGCATAAAAAAAGGAGAACGTAATGTTTCCATGGCGGCCGGAGCGCATCAGCGGATCGGTTGCCATGTATTGCAGCATATCGTTCATCCAGCCCATATTCCATTTGAAATTGAAGCCCAGGCCGCCGTCAAACGGCGGTTTGGTCACCAGGGGCCAGGCTGTGCTCTCCTCCGCGATCATCAGCGTGCCGGGAAAAGAGGCCAGCACGGCGCTGTTCATCCTGCGGATCAGCTCCACTGCCTCCAGGTTTTCACGGCAGCCGCTGCGGTTGGGCTGCCACTGGCCCGGCTTCCTGCCATAATCCAGATAAAGCATGCTGGCCACAGCATCCAGCCGCAGACCGTCGATGTGGTAATGCTCCACCCAGAAGCAGGCACTCGAGGTGAGGAAGCTCATCACCTCACCCCGCCCGAAGTCAAACACCATCGTGCCCCATTCAGGCTGCTCGCGCTTGGCGGGGCTGGAATACTCATAGCAGCTTTGCCCGTCAAACTCGTAAAGCCCATGGGCGTCTTTGGGGAAATGGGCAGGTACGATGTCCAGTATCACGCCGATGCCCGCACGGTGGCACGCATCCACAAAGCGCATGAAGTCTTTCGGCGTGCCATATCGCGAAGTGGGTGCAAAATAACCGGTGGCCTGATAGCCCCAGGAACCGTCGAAGGGGTATTCATTCAGCGGCATCAGCTCCACATGGGTGTAACCCATGTCTTTCACATAGGGGATCAGTTCCTCCGCAAGCTTGACATAGCTGAATGGCTTGCCATCCGGATAGGTCTTCCAGCTGCCTGCGTGAAGCTCGTAGATATTGATCGGTTTCTGAAATGGATCAGCAGATGCTTTTTCGGCTTGCCATTGCCCGTCGCCCCACACAAAGCCATCAAGCCGGTAGGCCTTGGAGGCTGTGCCGGGCCGGGTTTCCGCGTGGTAGCCATATGGATCGGCCTTGAGCCTGCGCTCGCCTGATTTGGTGGTAACGCAGTATTTGTAGCAGTCAAACTCCTGGATTCCCGGCACCCTCCCCCGCCACAAGCCGGCGTCATTCAGCCTTTCCAGCGGGTCGGCTAGAGGGTCCCAACCGTTGAAATCTCCCACGACGGACACCGCCGCTGCGTGGGGAGCCCAGGTGCAAAACACAGCCCCGCCCTTTGCGCCACTTTCCAGATGGCAGCCCAACAGCTCGTAGGCCCGGCTGTTGCTGCCTTCGTGAAACAGGTATACGGGCAGTTCATGATCAGGCTCGAGGCTCACGCGGCGAATCCTCCGATAGCAATTCCGATTGCTAAATTATACCATATCCATATGTCTATAACCAGACACTCGCAGCACCGGCTGAACAAGTGGGCAAAAAACAGAAACACCCCGTCCCTATCCGGAACGGGGTGCGGGCTTCTGCCTCAGCTTTCTCCAACTGTGATGCGGTATGTGATGGGCACAAAACGGTCTTCCTGCGAATAAATGTAGACCATCAGCAGCTCAGAGTTCTTGTCAGACTGCATAAACTGCCCTTCCACCACATCGGTGATTTCCTTGCTTTCATTGGACTTGGTGTTGTATTGGTATAGGGTGAGGATGAAACGGTCCCCTTTGGCCGCGTCGTAATCATATTTATACAGCAGGTAATACAGCGCCGAACCGTCTCCGGACCACACCACTGAGGAAACATCCTTGCCCTTGATGATCGTTTTGTCCAGTGCGCTGCGGATGCTGTAGATCCGCACCTCCCTGTCGTCTTTGGTGATCGCCATTGCCCCAGTGTCGGCATTCAGCTCGAAGAAGTCGCCTTCACAGATCTTTTTGATCACCTTCGTGGCCACATCATAGGAGAATATGCCGCTCTTGGATGCGTCGTCAGGGTTGGACTGAGAGTAATAAAGCTTGTTGTCATAAAAGCCCATGGAACCATCGGTGAACGCGTTTTCCACAAGGGTTTCCACCACAGGGCCGTTGTCTGTGGGCGTGTAGGACATCAGTTGCAGCGTGTTGCCCTCGCCGGTGATGGCGTAGATCGTGTTGGCCTTGTCTCCGGTGCCCCAGGTGAAGTTGGCGGTGTCGGCGCCGAAGCCAGCCTCGGAAGCGGTGGCAACCTGCTTGGAACTGTTGTTGAAATCATAAATGCAGAGCAGACGGCTCTCGTCATTGCCGACCAGGAATGCCAGATATCTGCCGTCGCTGGAAAACTCCGCCTTGGTGATGCTCGGGTAATCAAACTCCGTGAGCAACGTTGGCGTGTTGGTGCTCATGTCATTAATATAGATCTTTTCCGAGCTGGAGTAGCCGGTGCCATCAAAGTTGTTGGTGAAGAAGGGCGTGACATACACATAGGCCATGCCGTCGGGCCGCCAGCACAGAATCTTGCCGTTGGTCAAAAGGACAGGCGCGGTCTGCTCCTGATTGTCTTTGCGGGTCACCGTCGCGTTCTGGTAGGCGGTCAACGCCCCCTTTTCGTCGTAGGTTGGCAGCTCCCCGTTTTTGATGGGCTTGACGATGAGCTCCTTTCCCGGCAGGCTCGGCAGCAAGGATGCTTTCTTTTCCTCCGCAAACTTGTTTGCCTCAGCCTCGGTGGCGAACGGCCTGGAGATCAGCGTGACATTGACTTTGTCGTTGCAGCGGGTGGGATAGAGCCCTTCCTCATCGCTCACAATGCCGTCGGTATATTCATCAAAGGCGTTCACCATGACATAGTAGCTGGTCTTGTCTTCCACGGGCAGCGCGCGCAGAGAGATGGTCAGGTAGTTGTCCTTCTCCTCAACCTTATATACAATATCGGACTTCAGGTTGATGTAGAGCCTGGTGAGCATTTTCTCGGTATCGTTCACCGGGGTCTGGTCAAAGATGCTCTGGACCGGCGTGTCCTTCAGCTCGTCGTCATACACCTTGTAATCCCAAAACGTCAATCCGTTGATGTTCACCACCAGCCTGTCAACACCGGGAATCCACTGTGTGGTGTATCTCGGCACGCCATTGGTGGGTTTTTCCACCATGTCGCGCAGCAGGCTGCCTTCCTTGAACTCCAGCTGGATCACGGTGTCGGTGGCTTTCTTGGTGACCTTGATGTCTCTGAGGTTGATGTATTGCATGTCCTTTCCGCCGCTCACCGACTGGCTGACGGAATAATAGCCCGGCACGCTGGACTGCGGGAGCGCCGTATTGCCGGAAGAACTTGCATCCGGAGCCTTTGTGCCGCCGCCGCAGCCGGCCAAAAACAACATGGTCAACAGCGCTACCGCCAACGAAATGAACTGTCTGGTTTTCCGCATTCTGGCACCTCTTTTCGTCAGCCGCAGATCTCAGCTGAAATTTTATCCGCTTGGCGCAATATCTTTTCCAGGTCCATGCCAATAATTTGCCGGTTTTCCATCAGGATTCTGCCTTTCACCATTGTCATGGACACATCGTGGGCCGACGCGGAGTAGACAAGGTTGGCAACCGGATCGATCATCGGGTGCATCGACGGCGAACTGCCGCTAATCATAATTATATCCGCATCCTTGCCAACTTCAAGGCTGCCAGTGATGGTATCAATTCCCAATGCTTTCGCCCCGCCGATTGTGGCCATGCGGAGCGCAGTAGGGGCTGCCAGGGCCGCCGGGTTCCCCTCTCGCAGCTTGGCGCACAGAGCGCAAAGCCGCGCTTCTTCCAGCATGTCTAGGTTGTTGTTGCTGGAAGCGCCGTCGGTGCCCAAAGCCACATTGATTCCTGCTCTCAACATAGCGTCCACCGGCGCGATGCCGCTGGCCAGCTTCATGTTGCTGCCGGGGTTGCTGGCGACGCTGATATTGTTGCAGCGCAGTATTTCGATGTCTTCGGCATCCACGGTGACGCAATGGGCCGCCACAGTAGGCCGGCTGAATACCCCGAGGCTCTCCAGCCATTTGACGGGGCTCATGCCGTGGCGGGCAACGCAGGCTTCCGTTTCAGCCTTTGTTTCCTGCACATGGATGTGGATGCCGCAATTCAGCTGATTCGCCAGCTCCACAACCCTGCGGATCGATCCCTCGCTGTTGGTGTATTCGGCATGGGGGGCCAGCATCACGGTGATCCTGCCATCGGCGGCGCCGTGGAAGTCGCGGTGAAGCGCTTCACTTTCTGCAAGCGCCTTGTCAAACGAGGGGGCCAGGCCGATCAGGCCCCTGCTCAGCACCGCGCGCATGCCTGTTTCTTCCACAGCGCGGGCAGTCTCATCCATGAAGAAATACATATCCAGAAAGGCGGTGGTGCCGGTGCGGATCATCTCCGCCAGCCCCAGCATTGACCCCCAATAGCAATCGCCCGGTTTTAGCCTGTCTTCCGCAGGCCAGACCATCTTTTCCAGCCAGTCCTGCAGATTGAGGTCGCTGCCATAGCCCCGCAGCAGTGTCATCGCCAGATGGGTGTGGGCGTTCACAAAGCCGGGCATCACAATGGAGCCGGCGGCATCCAGCACCCGGTCGGCGGCAAACCCCTGCGGCAAGCTCGCTTCCTCGCCCACATAGGCGATCTGCCCGCCGCTGACGGCCACCACACCGCATTGATATGTGGTATCCGCCTCATCCATCGTGAGGATGAGGCCGTTTCGAATCAGAGTGTTCAAATGATCAGTCCTTTTCGCCCAGATATTCTTTTTGCGCCTCGTTCAGGCTGTCAATACGGATGCCGGAGGATGCCAAACGCACCAGCGCCACCTGCCTGTCCACTTCGCGCGGCACGGTGTAGACGCGGCTCTGCAGTGCTCCCTGGTTTTTTGCCACGTATTCGGCGGAGAGCGCCTGCACGGCAAAGCTCATGTCCATGATCTCTACCGGGTGGCCGTCGCCCGCGGCAAGATTGACAAGGCGGCCCTCACCGAGCAGGCAGAGCGTGCGCCCGTCGGGCAGCACGAAACCCTGCACATTCTTGCGGGGCTCGGTCACATCCACGGCCAGACCGCACAAATCCACCTTATTGATCTCCACATCAAAATGGCCGGCATTGGCAAGCAGCGCGCCGTCCTTCATGCGTAGCATGTGCTCGCGGCGGATGATGTCGCGGCAGCCTGAAACGGTCACGAAGATGTCGCCCTGCTCCGCCGCTTCAATCATCGGCATCACGCGGAAGCCGTCCATCATCGCCTCCAGCGCCTTCACAGGGTCCACCTCAGTGACGACCACGTCGGCGCCCAGGCCCTTTGCCCTGGCAGCCACACCGCGCCCGCACCAGCCATAGCCGGCAACCACAACGGTTTTTCCGGCTACCAGCAGGTTGGTCGTGCGCATGATACCATCCCACACAGACTGGCCGGTGCCATATCGGTTGTCAAACAAATGCTTGCAGTCCGCATCGTTCACAGCGATCATCGGAAACCGCAGCAGCCCCTCGGCCTCCAGGCGCCTCAAGCGCCGCACGCCGGTGGTGGTCTCCTCACAGCCGCCGATGACGCCGCCCGCCAGCTCGCCTCTGGGCCCGTGCAGCAGCTCGCAGAGATCGCCGCCGTCGTCAATGACGATGTTGGGGCCGATGTCCAGCGTGCGGTTCAGGTGGTGCGTGTATTCCTCTGTGGTGGCACCGTGCCAGGCAAAGACAGGGAACCCCATCTCCGCCAGCGCCGCCGCCACCTCATCCTGCGTGGACAGGGGGTTGCAGCCGGTCACGGCCACACTGGCCCCTGCTTCCCTGAGGGCTATGGCCAGGTTGGCCGTTTTGGCCTCCAGATGGATGGAGAGGGAAACACGAAGGCCTCTCAACGGGCTCTCTTCGCGGAAGCGCTTGCGGATGCCGGCCAGCGCGGGCATATAGGCCGCGGCCCAATCGATACGCCGACGGCCCTCCGGGGCCAGGGTAATGTCTCTGATCTCGAATTCGTTCATTGTTCACCTGTTTTTAAGGATACGATATCCTGTATGTTTACATGCTTGTTTGAATATTATAACACCAAATCAGGGGCGAATATATGAAGAAATGGTAAATATGTCTGTTTTTTACCCCGATCGCATGGGTTGCTGCAGCAAGATTCCCCCGGGCAATCCGCAATCAACGGACAACCTCATAGATCAATGGCGGTGCGTCGGCTCTGTCCTTAGCGATCACAACAGCCGCGCCAAACACGTCCATCGCTTCTCCCCCCCGCCGCTCATCGTTGAAGCAGAACCTTGCCAGCGGCTCTCCGGCTGCCACGGAATCGCCCAGCTCCTTGAGCATCACATACCCCACGGCAGGATCGATCACATCGTCCTTTTTCTCCCGCCCCGCACCCAAAAGCTGCGCGGCGCGGCCCATCTCCTGCACATCCATTGCCGTGATCCACCCATCGCGGGCCGCCACCGCGTTTTTCACATGGACCGTGTGATACAGCGAGGACGGGTCATCCAGAACGTCAGCGTTGCCACCCAGCTCCCCGATCATAGCCTTGAATCGCCGGAGCCCTTCGCCGCTATCGATGGCCCCGCGCATCATCAGCACACCCTGCGCGTGGCTTTCCGCGACGCCGCCCAGCACGAGCATCTCCGCACCCAGCTCAATGGAAAGCCGGCACAAACGCCCGTCGCCATGGAGGCCGGACAGAATCTCCACAGCCTCTGCCACCTCCAGGCCGTTGCCCACCGCCCTGCCCAGAGGCTGGTTCATGTCGGTGAGGTATGCCACCGTCTGCCGCCCCGCAGCCCGGCCCAGGTCCACCATCGCCTGCGCCAGGGCATGGGCATCCTCCCTGCCTTTCATAAACGCGCCGCTGCCGCACTTCACGTCCAGCACAATGGCGTCGGCACCGGCTGCCAGTTTTTTGCTCATCACGCTGGCGGCGATCAGAGGCAGGCTATCCACAGTGGCCGTTACATCGCGGAGAGCGTAAAGCAGTTTGTCGGCAGGGGCAAGATTGCCGGACTGACCCACCACAGCCAACCCGGCTTTGCGCACAATCTCCAGGAATCTGGCAGGCTCCTGCGCCACTTGCACGCCGGTGATGCTCTCCAGCTTGTCCAGCGTGCCGCCGGTGTGCCCCAGGCCTCTGCCGCTCATCTTTGCCACAGGCAAGCCGCAGGCCGCCGCCAGAGGCGCCGCCACCAGTGTGGTGGTGTCGCCTACGCCGCCGGTGCTGTGCTTGTCCACCTTCACACCGGGGATGGCGGAAAGATCCACCATGTCGCCGGAACGGGCCATCGCCAGCGTGAGGGCAGCGGTTTCACCGGTGGTCATGCCGCGAAACCAAACCGCCATCAGCCACGCCGCAGCCTGATAATCCGGCAACCGGCCAGCTGAAACCTCGGCAATGAACCAGTTGATCTCTTCTGCGTCCAGCTCCAGGCCACGCTTCTTCTTCTCAATGATGTCTATCACACGCATGTGTTTCCTCTTCAGCCTCATTTGGCGGCTTTCGCCAGTGCCATTGCGACCTGCCGGAGCGACTCTTCCTCATCTTCAAAACCAAGAGCAGAAATCCGAATGTAGTAGTTCCCCGCTCTCAGGTGCGCCGCCCGGTGGTCATAGCAGGCTTCCCCATTATCCACGGCAATGGTGTCGGCACCGTTGCTGGCCTGACGGTAAAGCCCGTCGCAATCGGCCGGCGGGAAGCGGATCTCCACAACCAAAAGCCTGGGGAACCCCTCCGTTTCCTGCCAAGCCCAGCAGGCGAAGCCCTCGTTTGCATCCAGCCGGTCATAGGCAAGCTCCATCGGCTCTCCGGCCAGCTCGCTCACCAGTGTATCCGGGAGGAGGGTCAACCGATCCGGCAGCGCCGGGCTCGTGCCTTTGGAAGAGCAGCCGGACGCCGCCAGCAAGACCGCCAGCAGCACCACCATAACAACGCGTTTCATATTCTGCACCCATCACAGACTTTCCTTTCATTCTATGAAGGGTGCGGGGCGGGCTATTCCGCAGCGGGGATAGTTTGCTGCTGGAGGAGGGTTTGGTCTTTGCGCCAGTTGCGGGCTTGTTTGATGATGTAGAGCAAAGAGATCACACCAATGACAAACAACACACCTTCCGACGACCAAGCGCCAGCCAGCCTAGACGTGCCCACTGCCAGCAGATTTGCGCATCCATGGAGAATAATCGCTGCCGGCAAGCGCAGCCATTTGCTGCCGGTTTGAAACCCTTTCAGCAAGAACAAAGACAGTGCAATATGTAATAGTATTGCAAAAATCCTCTCTACTCCACCCAGCAAGAAGGTTGCAGGGGGCAACTGTATCATATTTGTAACAACACTCTCCGGAATTGCGTTGCCAAGCGACGCCAGTGATCCAGTGTTGATCATAAGTGAAAACACAATATTGTTAACAAAAACAAACCCCGTCATCAGGATTGCCTCGATTCCACCGTGACCAATGCCATATGACAAGCCATCAGGGTAGTTGTGGCGCTTCTTCAGGATGGAAAACGCAGCAAAACGAGCTGGTTCCTCCACCAGGCCAGCCAAAAAGCAAGAATAGATTAAGAACGCCCAGCCGGTGCCGTCACCAACGAAAGCCTTATACCAATCAAACATAGAAAGTATGCTGCCAAGAAAGAGCTGACGAAAGATAATCTGAGATACCACGAAACCAGCGATACCAAGCCCGAGAGGCGCAAAAGAAAACGCCTTCTTATACTTGACCTTCCCCCAGATCGCCAGGCCGATCGGCACGCCAAAGCAAATCAGTAGAGTAACACACATAAACACAATCGACAAAGGGCTCACAGTTTGTATCGGCGACATCATAACAACTCCTCTCATATTTCCATAGAAATACTACTCTGCCGTTAACCCCATCTCCATCTCAACCTGTCAAAACCATGCATCCATGGGTTTAACTGTCGCAACGGTGGCGCGATACCGCACACTGCTGCCGCTGAAGCCAGTTCTTCCCATCCCGATCATTATATCGCATTACGGCATGCAAGGCCATGCGGTATGTTACAACTTTGATACGGCTCCGCAATTTGCAGAAAACAAGCAAATATTACGATAGTCTTGCTCGGGCAGAAAAGGAAAAGTGACTATGTATCCGGCGAGACCTATTTTCAGGAGATACCGGCTCAGGAACAAATCCAGGCTGATGGGAAGCGTTGTCATCGCGGTGCTGCTGGCAGCGGGCAGCGTCATTGCTTTGACACTTGCGCAGCAAGGCAGCGAAACGGGGTTGCCAGCCCTGGGCGAGCCCATGGCATCACTTGCCGCGCAATTCATCGCCGGCAGCACGGCTGAAACGTCCAGCAGAGCAACTGCCGATCCTGCCGCTTCACCCCCGGCAGCCTCGCCCGATGACTGGCGCCTGATCCTCGTGAACAAAGACTACCCGCTGCCGCAAGACTACCGCGCCCAAATGCGCCAGCTGCCGAACGGGTTGTACTTTGACGCCAGAGCCTTTGACGACCTGACGGCAATGATCCACGAGGGGGAAAGCCAGGGTTTGGACTTTGTGATCTGCTCGGCTTTTCGGTCGGTGGAAAAGCAACAGGAACTGTTTGATGCGCAATTGTCGGTGGAAATGGCCTCAGGGCTCAGCCGCGACGATGCCGTGAAGGCCACTGCCACCAAGGTGGCCCCGCCCGGCACCAGCGAACACAACCTGGGGCTTGCGGCAGACATCGTGGCGTACCGCTACCAGAAGCTGGATCAGGGATACTGCGACACACCCGAATACGTCTGGCTGAGAGACAACGCCCACCGCTTCGGCTTTATCATGCGCTACCC